>NZ_JBLWEM020000049.1:0-30808 GCF_048287365.2 Candidatus Electronema sp. JC
GACCGAGGAGGCGAATCAGCTCCTGCGCTATCATCTTGCCCAGCAGCGCGGGGTGATTCCGCTGCGCAGGCTGCGCTTCATCCGGGCGCACGCGGACAGGCCGCTGCTTGTCCAGCCGAATGCCCGGCGGCTGCTCCGCAAGAGTCTGATTGTGCCTGCGGTGTTTTCAGGGGCGATGGTGTTTGTGGCGGTGCTGATGGCGGGCGGGTTGTATTTGATGGCAACGGCGGGGATTCAGTGGCAGGAAAAGGTGATTGGGAGGCATTGGGAGGAAGGTGAAGCGGGAGAAGTGGATTATAAAACTCTGCCTAAAAATGGACAGATCACATCTGGAATCAAGAGAGGGGGGAAACATATCCGTTTTTGGGATGGAAAAAATGGGAAGATGCTTCTCTGTAAAGAAAAAGAAGAAAACGCGAAAATATCAATTAGCAGAGACGGGAAATTTATTCTGTCAGACTGCAATTTAATAAACATTACTGATGATACGGAAATAAAAATTACTCAAAAGTGCGGTAGATACAACGAAAAATCAGATATATGTGGCAAAGAGTGTAAATTTTCTGATTCAGAAAAATATATCAGTTATCATATATGTAATTTAGATGAAAATACAATCGCTGCTGCTCTCTATTCTATAGATAAAAAACAAATTGATAGAAGAGTCGATATTGTTCAGTCAAATAATAACTATGAAAAATATGAATTTCAATTCAGCGATAATAGAGAAAGGTTAGTTGTTATCAATAATAGCGAATCAAATGTACGTGTCGGTGAAAAAACTATTGAGCTATACAATGCTGTTTATTCAGAAATAATAAAAAAATTATTTAATGAACCAATGGTGTATGATATAAGTTTTGACATTTTTAGCAAAAATGAAGAGTTATGTATAACATCCAATAATAGCGTTGGGGATGCATCAGTGATTCTCTACCATCTTGATGATGGCAGAAAGATGTCATCAATAACATTGTCTGTATATATATCAATGGTGTATTTTTCATCAGATGGAAATCATATTATTCTTTTTAATTCAAATACAAATAAAGATAAAAACAAGTTAAGTATTTTAAATGCTTCAGATTTGAATCCTGTTCAAGGGACGAAAATTGAGAAAGTATATCTCGGAAATGTGAATAATGTTAATTCTGAACCAAGTGTTTACTGGCAAGATGGAAACGATGTAAAACTTTGGCATGTCAGCAAAGGCGAACCTATTTTGCTGAAAAATATCAAATTCGGAGATAAAGACAGCGTCTCATCCAGTGCCGATATGCAGCGGGCTGTCATCTGGGGGCCGCAGCGTCCCGCCGAGCTGTGGGATGTGAAAGAGAAAAAGCTGCTGCGCTCGCTGACTTTCAGCAAGGATAAGCACATCCAGTCTGTTGCCTTTTCCATGAACGACACGGCTGTGGTCATCACCGAAGAAGGCGGCGTTGCCTCGCTGTTCGATGCCAAAGACGGCAGCCCGCTGGCGCAGCATATTTCCGCCGCTTCGGTGTATTACTACGACCCCGACCTGCGGCGCATCCATCTCTGGAACAGCTCCGGCCAAGTCATCCGCCACGTCGAAGGCCGCAGCTATTTCGGCTGGTTTAGGCCGACCAAGAAAGGGGCAATGGATTGATTTCAGCCGCTGACCGCAACCAAATAGTTTTTGATAAATTGACCTTTATGCTGCTGAAATGAATAGCCAGCAAGCGTAGTTACTTTCGATTTCACCTTTCTATAGTCATGAACTACATCAGCACACGCGGCGGCATTGCGCCGGTTGACTTCAGCCAGGCCGTGATGATGGGCTTGGCGCGGGACGGCGGCCTGCTGCTGCCGGAACACCTGCCCTCGATTGATCCAGCCTTGCTCAACGCTTGGCAGACGCTTTCATATCAGCACTTGGCCTTGGAGGTGCTCTCGCTCTTCACTGGTGAGATGCCCCGTGCAGACTTGGAAGACCTGATCGAACGGGCGTACAGCAGCTTCCGCCATCCGCAGGTGACACCGCTGCGCCAGGTCGGCGGTTTGCACATTCTGGAGCTGTTCCACGGCCCGACCTTTGCCTTCAAGGACGTGGCCCTTCAGCTGCTCGGCAATCTCTTTGAGTACGAGCTGAAGAAGAGCGGCGGCTGCATGAACATCATCGGCGCAACCTCTGGCGACACCGGCAGCGCGGCGATTTACGGCGTGCGGGGCCGCAAGGGCATCAACATTTTCATCCTTCACCCGCATGGCCGCACCAGCCCGATTCAGGCGCTGCAAATGACCACGGTCACGGACGCGAACGTCTTCAACATTGCTGTGCGCGGCACTTTTGACGACGCGCAGGCCATTGTCAAGACGCTGTTCAACGATCTGGACTTCCGTGACACCTACCGCCTTGGCGCGATCAACTCCATCAACTGGGCGCGGGTGCTGGCGCAGGTGGTCTACTACGTTTTCGCCTATCTCAAACTGCGCAAGAGCGGCTTTGACTCTGTGGATTTCTCGGTGCCGACTGGCAACTTCGGCGACATCTTCGCTGGCTACATGGCCAAGCGGCTGCTGCCAGCAGGCTGCATCAACAGACTGATTCTCGCCACCAACTCCAACGACATACTGGCCCGCTTTGTCAATCAGGGTGATTACTCCATCGCCGGAGCTGTGTCACCGACCTTCAGCCCCTCGATGGACATTCAGATTGCCTCCAATTTCGAGCGCTACCTCTACTATCTCTTCAATGAGGACAGCGGCAGGGTCAAGGCGGAGATGGAGCGGTTCTCGGCCACCGGGCGCATGGATTTGTCCGGCTGCATTGAGGAGGTGCGCCGCGACTTCGCCGCCCGCTCCGTCTCAGAGGATGAGACCATAGCCACGATCCGGCAAACGCATGAGGAGCACGGCTATCTGCTCGACCCGCACACGGCGGTCGGCGTGAAAGCGGCCTTGGAGCTGAAGGAGGAGCGGCCCGTGGTCTGCTTAGCCACCGCGCATCCGGCCAAGTTCGGCGACGCGGTGCGCAAGGCCATTGGCAAAGAGGTCGAGCTGCCGCCCGCGCTGGCCGGACTGTCCCAGCTGGAAAGCCGCTGCGAGGTGATGGATGCGGAGGCGGCCTTAATCCGCGAGCATCTGCGCACGAACGCCTTGCTGTAGACTTTGAGTGGCTGCATCAAGCCCTGGAAGCACTCCCGTGCAATCCATCGTCGCACGGGAGAAGTACGCATCGTTGATCGAGAGAAGTACGTTGCGTTGATCGGGAGAAGTATCTTGCGTCGCACTCCCGTGCAACACGCCGCCGCACGGGAGTGCTTTGGCGCGATCACGCCCGCAGGCTGTGTGCTGTCAGATCCCTCATGGTGAAGCTGATGCGGAGAAGGCACTTGCAAAAACTGTTCCGCCGCATCTGCAATAAACTGTCAGCTTGCTGACCTGAACGCGTTCCTTTATGACCGTGCAAATTGTCAAAAGCGTCTGCCGCATCTGCCACGGCGGCTGCGGCGCGCTGCTTACTGTAGAGGACGGCAGGCTGGTGAAAGTCACCGGCGACCCGGACTCGCCGATGAGCAGGGGCTGGATGTGCGTCAAAGGCATGTCCTCGCCGGAGATCGCCAATCATCCTGACCGGCTGACCCAGCCGCTGCGCCGGAGAGACGGCAAGGCCGGAGGCTGGGAGCCGCTTTCCTGGGACGACGCGCTCGACGAGATCAGCCGCCGCGTCGCCGCCATCCGCGAAGAGACAGGCCCGGAGTCTGTCGCTCTCGGCCAGGGCACAGGCCGCCATCACTACCTGCACACTGTCCGCTTCGCCAACGCCCTCGGCACGCCCAATTGGTACGAGCCGGGCTTGGCCCAGTGCTTCATTCCCCGCATCTCAGTGTCCAACCTGACTTACGGCGGCTTTGTCACTGGCGATTATTACGGCCAGACCAAGCCGGAGTGCATCCTCTTCTGGGGCCACAACCCGCTGGTCTCCAGCGCGGACGGCGAGCTGGCTGTCGTCGCCAAACGCTGCTTGGAGCAGGGTGCTGTCGGCATTGCTGTTGACCCGCGCCGCTCCGAGACCGCGCAACGCTGCCAGCTCTGGCTGCCGCTGCGGCCCGGCACGGATGCCGCCTTGGCCCTGAGCATGATGCACGTCATCATCCGCGACAAAATCTACGATCAGGACTTTGTTGCCGAATGGACGACCGGCTTTGACCAGCTCGCCGAGGCAGTGCGGCATTGCCCGCCGGACTGGGGCGAGCGCATCACCGGCGTGCCAGCGGCGCAGATCACTGAGGCGGCGCGGCTCTACGCCCGCAGCAAACCGGCCATTCTTGACTGGGGCCTTGGCATCGAGCAGAACACCAACTGCCTGCAAACCGTGCGGGCCATCGCCTGCCTGCGCGCTCTGAGCGGCAATATTGACGTGCCCGGCGGCGACATCCTCGGCATGAATTTGCTTCGGGCCTATCCGGTGCTGGCTCAGGAGCTGCCGGAGGCGGCGCGGAAGAAGCGTCTGGGCGCGGAGCAGTACAAGCTGCTGGGCGGCTGGCGGGCTTTCATGCCCTCGGCGCACATCCCCGCGCTGCTCCGCGCCATGCTGCACCACGACCCCTATCCGGTGCGCGGCCTGCTGGTCTTTGGCGGCAATCCCCTGCTGACCTTGGCCAACACGCGCCAAGTGCACGCCGCCCTGAGCAAACTGGATTTACTGGTTGTCGCCGATCTCTTCATGACTCCGACCGCCGCGCTGGCCGATTACGTCCTGCCCGCCGCCTTCTGGCCGGAAGTGGAGCAGGTGATCGGCTACCCGCTGGTGGTGGAGAACATGGTTTTTGCGCAGCAGAAGGCGGTGCAGCGCGGCGAATGCCGTCAGGACGAGTGGATTATGGACGAGCTGGCCAAGCGGCTGAAGCTGCCCGGCTGCGAGGAAAATCTGAAAGATGTCATCAAGCAGCGGCTGGAGCCGCTCGGCCTGACGCATGAGCAGCTTAAGGAAAAAGGCTGGGCGCATCCGCCGCACGTTTATTATAAATATCGGGAGAAAGGCTTCCGCACCCGCTCGAAAAAGGTGGAGCTGCACAGCTCGGCTTTGGAGCGGCTGGGCTATGATCCGCTGCCTTCCTATCAGGAGCCGCCGGAGAGCTTGGTCAGCCGCCCTGATCTGGCGGAATCTTTTCCATACATCCTCATCACCGGCGCGCGGCGGCGGGAGTTCTTTCACAGCGAGCAGCGGCAGGTGCGTTCGCTGCGGAAGCTGCGGCCTCATCCGCAGGCCGAGCTGCACCCGGAGCAGGCCCGGCAGCACGGCATCGCGAGCGGCGACTGGATCCGCGTCAGCTCGCCGCGCGGCAGCGTGCGCATGAAGGCCGTGGTCACGGAGAATATCCGCCCCGGCGTGGTCAGCATCGAGCATGGCTGGTGGTTCCCGGAACAAGAGGGGCCGGATTTCGGCCTCTGGGAGGCCAACGCCAACCTGCTCACCAACAACGGCCCGCCCTATGATCCCGCCTTCGGCACCTATCAGCTGCGCGGCCTGCTCTGCCGGATTGAGAAAGAGGAAGCGCAGGCCGATGAATAAGCCGCCGCTGTCCCTCCGGGCACTCCGCTGGGCAGAAATCTGCACGGATTTCTTTGCCTTTTTCGCCTCGGTCATCGGGGCCTTCGGCCTGCACCGCCTCATTGTCAGCCAGCCGCTGCCGGAAGGCTTGGGCTATTACATCCAGCTTGGCCTGCTGGCAGGCTTTGTCGGCACGATGACTTTCCATTTCATCGGCCTGCACCGCCATCAGGCCAGCATGATGAACTTGCTGGAAACTCGGAAGATTATCAAAACCACCCTGCTGCTCTTCCTGCTCCTGATCGTCTATTCCTTTTTCGCCCGCGCCGCCTACTCCCGCATCGTCCTTTTTCTCAGCTTCGGCCTGAGCCTGCTGCTGCTGACCGCAGGCCGCTTTGTCTTTTTCAAGATCACCCAGCGGCATTATTTGCGCGGCATTCATGTCCGCCGCGCCCTGATTTTCGGGGCTGGAGAAGCCGGACGGCTGCTGTGTCAGTCCATCCTCCACACCCCCAAGCTGGGTTATCTGCCTGTCGCTTTTTTTGATCCGGCAGCGGAGCAGGAGCAGCTCCGCGACCTTGGCGGCAGCGTTCGGCTCATAACTGATATAAATGAATGCCTGAAAATTATTGAGGAAGAAGATATCCGCGACATCTTTCTCAGCCACCATCTCCATGAGCGGCAGCACGGCGACGGACTTGATCTTTTCCGCCGCTGCCAGGTGGATTTTCATGTCATGCCCCACTTTCAGCCGCTGTTCACCAAGCAGGTCGAGCTGAATCTGATCAACGGCATTCCGCTGCTCTCCTTCCGCGAGATTCCGGCCCGCGCTTTGGAGGCGGCCCTGAAGCGCGGCTTTGATCTGGCGGTCGCCGGGCTGCTGCTCCTGCTCGCCGCCCCGCTGCTTCTGCTCATCGCCCTGCTCATCAAAGCGGACTCGCCCGGCCCCGTCCTCTTCCGCCAGCAGCGGATCGGCAAAGACGGCGTGCCGTTCATCATGTATAAATTCCGCAGCATGTTCACGCAGGCCCCGGTCTTCCATCATTCGCCCTCCGGCAGCGATGATCCCCGGATCACCAGGGCGGGCCGCTGGCTGCGCAAGACCAGCTTGGACGAGCTGCCGCAGCTCTTCAACGTCCTCAACGGCAGCATGAGCTTGGTCGGCCCCCGACCGGAGATGGAGTTCATCGTCAAGGGCTACAACGAGCTGTGCCGCCAGCGCCTGCGGGTCAAGCCGGGCATCACCGGCATCTGGCAGATCAGCGCGGACAGGACACGGGAAATCCACGAGGATATCTCCTATGACCTCTTCTACATCGCCAACCAGTCGCTGCTTTTGGACCTGCTGATTCTCATCCGCACTGTCCCGGCACTGCTGATCATGCGGACGTGGTGATTGTCTCCTGAAAAAATTTTCTTCCGAGATGCCGCCTGCGCTTCTGCTCAGTGAGCCAGGCGAGACGGCTGACCAAGACACGCTGGCTCTCGGCATTGAGCAGCACACGCAGACGGACAACATGACATGCGGCAGACCTTGGAGCGCATCGCCGTCTTGCCGGGCTTGTCGTGGGATGTCAGCGAGGTGGTGAGCAAGAGCGTGCAGGGAAGCTGACGCAAAAGTTCCGGTTTCTGACGCATCATGCCCTTATGTAAGCAGTTGGCATAGTGTATTCTATCTCTTAGATCATGGGATGATATTTGTTCATCCCGCCAACTAACCTTTCTAAGGAGTTTATCATGATTAAGAAGATAGTTCTTGGAGTTTTATTATTGCCACTCCCTGCCGTAGCAGGTTTAGCAGACTATGGCAATTGGTGTGGAGCAAATAATACCAGAGAAGACAGAAATTATCCTGTAAAAGACCAAATTGATGCTGTTTGCAGGAAACATGATCTCTGTATCCGAGATAATGGTTATCATAAGTGCTCATGTGATGCTGATTTTATACAAGGAATGCAGAAGGCTAGGGCAAGCAGTGACGAATCAGAGCGTTATAAGATTGCAGCTATAGGTGCTTTTAAGGTTAAACCGTGTGAATGCCGACATAAATCCTGTATAAGGCTTTGCAACTTGCGTGGATGCTGGTATGAATGCAACTGGATAACAACGCCTGGAATGGGCGGTAGCTGCTAACTTATCCACGAAAGGGGGAGCAAGGAATGAAGTAAGTAGGGATATTCCCTCCCCCCTTATATATCCTATCGATAGGAATAATTAAATTTTTATTTATATGCTAATCATGCAATATAAATCTGGAGATATTATTTTTACTCAAATAGGAAACGAAGAAAATGCTATATCTGCTGTTACTGAAGGCTATAAAGGTGCTCGAGTTAATCACATGGGAGTCATAGTGACAAACTCTCAAGGTATTTTTGTTATAGAAGCATTTCCGCCTGAAGTTCGCCTCACCAGCATTGCTGTTTTTCTTCGACGATCAAACGACCCGGTTAATGGTGCCTCCCGCTATATAATAGCACGTCTAAATCAAGATTATCAATCACTAATCCCTGCCGCTATCGCATATGGGATATCAACGAGAAATACTCCCTACGATGAGTTATATCTTACAGATGAAGACAAGCTTTATTGTAGCGAACTTGTCGTCGATATGTTCAAGGAGGCCAATAATGGAAAAGAGTTCTTCCCTGAAAATCCTATGAATTTTAGGGATACTGCAACTGGTATAATTCACCCTGCATGGCAAGCATACTATGACTATTTTGGTATGCAAGTCCCGCAAGGTCAACCTGGGTCTAATCCAGGTGATATAAGTAAGGATGATAAAATATCAATATTGGTAGTCAATGGGCCAATTACAGGATATGATCCAACAGCCTGACTATTTTTATTGTCGTGACAATGTTTTTGTATCCCATTTTCAACCGATTACATAGATATGTCGGAGGAATATACGCTCCTCTCCCGGAGCAATCTATGTTCCTTGATCAGAATATCCCCCAGCCCCGCAAACCTCAAACCTGCGTTCCAGATTCCCTCGAACGCTCGTTGCAGAATTCCTCAAACGCAGGTTCGACTTTTCCTCAAACGCTCGTTCCAGTTTCTCCGTCTTTCCTCTTGACAAGCAGGGCCGCGCTCCGTATGCTGGCAGATCAGGAATATTATCTAACTGCATCAGCATCTTGAATCCCATCGGAGGACATTATGGCAACGATCCAGTGCCGCGTTGAGCAGAACCCGCTGACCACGCCCGAATCCTACAAGCTCCGTTTCATTCCGCGCAGCACCGGCGGCTATGACGACGTGGCGGCCCGGCTTGCTGTAAAGAATCCTGTTTGGACAGCGGAGCTGATCAAGGCGATTCTGCAAGGAAGCCTGGAGGAAATCAAGGAGATGCTCATCGAGGGGATGCAGGTCACGCTGGAGAACGCCTGCACCTTCCGGCCCGCCCTTCATGCCAATTTGTCTGCGCCGGACGAGCCGCTCCCGCCGATTGACGAGCTGCTGGACATCAACATCTCGGCCTCGCGTCCCTATGTCAAGGACGTGCGGCAGGAGGCCCGCATCGAAGTCCTGCCGCCGGAGGAGAAGGTCCCGGTCATCATCTCCGCCGCCGACACGTCCCTGGAGCTGAACGATGTTGTCAACAGCGCGGGCGTATTGCGTTTAAGCGGCAGCAACCTTGCCTTTGACAAAAACAAGCCGGACTGCGGCTGCTTTATCGAGGGCACAGCTGGCGGGCGCACTGTCCAGACGCAGCTTGCCAGCGTCAGCGACACGGAAATCCTGCTCGTGCCGCATCTGCCAGCCCAAGCGCACCCGTGGAACAACGAGTTCATCGTCTCCATCAACACGAAATATACGGAAAACGGCACCCTGCGCACCGGCACGTATGGGCGCAGGCTGCGCTCGCCCTTGGTTTTGAGCGGCTTTGGCGCGAATAATCCGCAGGACATCGGCATCTTGACCGGCGATGCCGCAGCCCCGTATGTGAAGGCCACCGCCGCCCAGATGAGCGCGTCCGAGCGGCTGCGCATTCAGGCGGTGCTTGACAGCCGCAGCGGCCAGCTCATGCTCAGTCTGCTGGCCATGAGCGAACACGGCGCGGCAGGCAATGCGGTTACGGTCGCCGCCAACGGCAATTACACCCTGCCCGGCTTCAGCGGCTCGGCTGTCAGCAGCCTGAGCGTCAAGGTGGAAAATTATACAGAGCTGGTTGCGCTGCTGCGCAGCGGCTATCGTGGCAGAATGGTGGATGTTTTGGATATGGGGATGTAGGAGCGATAGATTGAGGAAATGCAGGGTGCGGATTTCCACACATTTTGCTTAATGTAGGAACTGCATCCTGTCTTGTGTTGAATTAATCGTATATTACAAGAGCATACAATTATGATTTGTCGCTTATGTCAACAAGATTTGGAGCTAAGGAATTCGCATATAGTTCCTGAGTCATTATGGAGCAGTATATATAATGAAAAACATCAAGCTCTTCCTATGACCATAGAAAATAACAAGCTAAAAATAATCCAAAAAGGTTTTCGAGAAAAATTACTCTGTCAATCATGCGAGACTAAACTTTCAAGATGGGAAAATTCTCTAAAAAAGCATCTCGTAGACTTAGGTAAACTTACTAGTGATTTTTTAGAAATAAATCGGATGAATGATAATCTGATAAGGGTAAAAAATATTGAATACAAGTTTTTTAAACTGGCCATACTATCTATTCTTTGGAGAATGTCTCTATCCACTCGGAAGGAGTTTTCTGATTATCAGTTAGGCCCTTACGAAGAAATAATAAGAAATATTTTGCTTGCAGAGGCGAATGTTTTAGAGGAGCATTTCCCTCTGTTTGTTTATAGATACGAAATGGATAAAGTGTTTTATCCAGATATTATGATGTACTTTCCACACCGCAAATTTGATCGAATTTATACTATTTATCAGTTTATAATTTGGGGACATCTTTTCTGCATTATTGTTAATAACAAAAAAGTTCCTAAGGATATGCCCAAAGAGATTATTCTTAAAGAGACAGGAGAAATGTTCATCAGTGTGAAAAGTTTAATTGAGCTTGCATCCCCTATCAGTGTTTTGACCAGAATCTTTGATGATGATATGAAACGATTTTATGGCAAATAGCGATAGCGTTAGACAATATTGCTCCGCAGCAGCTATTACCACGGCAGGATAGTGGATATTTTGGTTCAGGCTTTGCAGGCATAGTGAGTACCGTAGATTGGGCAAATGGCTTTATCATTTGCCCACGCTGAATCCTCCAAGCACCCTCTCCTCTTGACAAGCAGTACCGCGCTTCATATCCTTCCTGTTCAGGATGATTACATGTCGCATCAACACATTGCACAAGACTATGCCCTTTTCTCTCCTCCTCATCGCCTGCGCCGCCGCTGTTTGGACGTATCTTGAAATGCCGTTTGTCAGCGGGGCGGCTGTCAATCAGGCGGTGGCCGCTGTGCGCCGCACCACAGGCGGGCAGCCTGCGCAAGGGACGCTGATCATTGTGGATTACTCCCAGCCTTCCCAGACGCGAAGGCTGGCGGTGATGAACCTTGCGACCGGCAGGATGGAACTGTATGCCAAGGTCACGCATGGGAAGAATTCGGGGGCCGTTCTGCCCGACTCCTTCTCGAACCAAGAAGGCTCATTGCAGTCGTCCTTGGGATTGTTTCAGGTGGGAGAAGCCTTCAACGGCAAGCACGGCCTGTCCTTGCGGCTTGTCGGCCTTGAGCCGGAAAAGAACGACAAGGCGTTGATCAGAGGCATAGTGCTGCACGCCGCGCCCTATGTGTCTGTCACGTCCATGCTGCTGAATTGGCAAAGCGGTTTCCGGCTGGGCCGCAGCGAAGGCTGCTTTGCCCTGCCAGATGATGATTTGATCAGGCTGAATGCGCTGCTTGTCCGCCCGGCGTATGTATATGCGTATGGAAAAAATGAAGTGCTGCGCGAAAATCCTTAATCGATGCGCTGATGGTTCCGTCAATCAGCGGCGCGGGCGGCAGGATTTGTCGTAGCGCTCCTGCTCGCTGTAGATGCAGCCGCAGTAGGGCTGGCGGTACAGATTCATGGCGACGGACTCGTCAATGCCTTGCTGCCAGCCCTCGCGGAAGTCGTGGTAGAGGAACTGGATGCCGAACTGCGCGGCCAAGGACTCGCCCATGCTCTTCAGCAAGGCGTGGTTCTGATATTTTGAGTAAAGCAGCGTGCTGGTGAACGCGTCGAAGCCCTCTTCAGCGGCCTTTTGCGCCGTCGGCAGCAGGCGCATCCCGTAGCAGAGGGCGCAGCGCTCGTTGCGCTCTTCGTGGAAGACCGCGCGGCGGAGGAAATCCCGCAGGCCGTAGGCGCGGTCGATCTCCACACTGAAGTTCTTCTGCCGGGCGAAGGCCTCCAAAGCCTCAATTCGCCGCATGAATTCCTTGTACGGGTGGATGTTGGGGTTATAAAACCAGCCGCGCACCTCGTGGCCTTGTTGCTGGAGAAAGTGAAGCGGATAGGCCGCGCATGGGCCGCAGCAGATGTGGAGGAGGAGGTTCATTGCGGAAAATCAGCCAGGTTGTTCGACGCAGATTGTGTTTCTGTTTGCGGGTCAACCGGCTGCATCCAGTCGAATTGCCGCGATTTTATAGCATGGCAATTGGCGCACAGGCAAGCGAAAGGTGTGCCTTGAACTTTTCCATGCACATGATCGAGGTTCAGAACGCGAACATCTGCAAAACGGCACACTGAGCAGCGGTAACGGGCAGCGCGTGCGGCCTTGAGCGATTCTGCGCCATACGTTTTACGCAATTTTCCATTTGTGCGCGTATACAGCCATTGAACCAGCACCAGCTCAGCAGGTTCGAGGTAAGGACGGGCATCAAGAAGGCGTTTGCGTGGGAGATTTACAGGCCCGTCATCTTTATAAAGATATGCGAGGCAAGT
This sequence comes from Candidatus Electronema sp. JC, assembly GCF_048287365.2. Taxonomy (NCBI): domain Bacteria; kingdom Pseudomonadati; phylum Thermodesulfobacteriota; class Desulfobulbia; order Desulfobulbales; family Desulfobulbaceae; genus Candidatus Electronema; species Candidatus Electronema sp. JC. The sequence continues at coordinate 12,416 of NZ_JBLWEM020000049.1, forward strand.
TCTTAACGATCCACGCAGCTTTTCTTCCGCCAGCGCAACTCGTTGCTCGATATAGCAGGGATTATTGAATTTATCCGCATCAATTGATAGCAAATCGTACATGAAAGTATTTTAAATATCAAAGAAGTAGTTTGCGATTCTCACTTCACCTTATACTGCTTCGGATCAATCCCGTAGTTGTGAATCTTGTAGTTGATGATCCGCAGACTGGTCTCCAGACGCTCGGCGGCCTTGGTCTGGTTGCCGTTGCACTGCTTGAGGGCCTCAATGATCAGGTCGCGCTCGAAGTTCTCCACCGCTTGGGCGAAGGAGAGCGGCCTGCCTGCTCCGCCCACGCTTTCCGCGCTTTGCAGGGTCGGCGGCAGATGCACTGAGGTTATCGCGCTGGAATCGCAGATTAAAACCGCCCGCTCCATGCAGTTTTGCAGCTCGCGGACATTGCCCGGCCAGTGGTATTTGATCAGCAGATCAATAGCGGACGTGGAAATACGCTCAATTTTCCTGCCGTTCTCGCGGCTGTACTGCTCCAGAAAATAATCCGCCAACAGAAGGATGTCGGTACGCCGCTCGCGCAAGGGCGGCAGATAAATAGGAAAAACGTTGAGGCGGTAGTAGAGGTCTTCGCGGAAGCGGCCCTCGCGCACCGCCGCTTCCAAATCGCGGTTGGTGGCCGCGACTAAGCGGATGTCCGCCTTGAGCAGCTCCGCGCCGCCCAGCCGCTGGAAGGTGCGCTCCTGAATCACGTTGAGCAGCTTGACCTGCACCGCGTTGCTGATCTCGCCGATTTCATCGAGAAAAAGCGTGCCGCCCTGGGCCTGCTCGAAGCGGCCCATCTTGCGTTCCACCGCGCCGGTGAAGGCCCCTTTCTCGTGGCCGAACAGCTCGCTTTCGAGCAAGGTTTCCGGCAGAGCCGAGCAGTTGACGATCACGAAAGGCTTCTTCGCCCGGCCAGAGTTGTGGTGCAGGGCCTTGGCGACCATGGACTTGCCGGTGCCCGACTCGCCGCGCAGCAGCACAGTGGCATTGGAGTTCGCCACCCGATGCACCATCGCGAAAATTTCCTGCATCCGCGAGGAATTGCCGATAATCTCCTCAATCCGGTTCTTGGCTGACAGCTCGCGCCGGAGCTGCTGGTTCTCGCGGCGCAGAGCGTCTTTTTCCCGGCTGACGCTCTGGATGCGGTGGACAGTCTGGGCAATCAACGCGCTGACGATGGTCAGGAAGCGCAGATCCTGCTCCGCCTGCGGGCCGAAGTCCGGGCCGTAGCAGCGGTCAACCGAGAGCGCGCCGATGCAGCGGCTCTGCGCCCGGACATGGCCCTCGCTCAGGGCGGCCTCGTTCTCCACCGTGGCCTTGATCGGCACGCAGATGAACGAGCTTTTCCGCTTCTGCTCTTCGCTGCGCATCCCGGTGCGGTTGAGGAAAAGCGGCTCCTCGCCGATGCAGGGAACAAAAACCGGCTCGCCGTCGGCCACCACCCGGCCTGTGATGCCTTCGCCGAGCTTGTATTTGCCCTTTTTCCGCGCCGCCGCCGTGCTGCCGCAGGCCACCTCAATCTCCAACTCCAGCGTCAGCGGGTTGACGATGGTCACGGTGCCGTTCTCCATTTTTTTCATCGCCGCAAGGATGGCCACCGCCTTGTCCAAAGCCTCCTGCAAGTCTGTGGCTGCGGCAAGATTTCTTGTGATTTCATAGAGGCAGGAAAGATCCTGCATGGCGATTTTCTGATCAGCCGGAACTGCGCCCGCGCCCGCTTCAGCGTTCATGGTGAATCAGAGACAGAGATTGTTGACAAGAATCATTGAGCATGGTATATCCAGTGCTGCGAGAGGCTGGAGGAATGGCCGAGCGGTTGAAGGCGGCGGTCTTGAAAACCGTTGTGCGAAAGCACCGTGGGTTCGAATCCTACTTCCTCCGCCATCCGCACGACGCTTATTCCGGAGAGATGACCGAGAGGCCGATGGTGCTCGCCTGCTAAGCGAGTGCAGGGATAAAACCCTGCCGAGGGTTCAAATCCCTCTCTCTCCGCCATGAATTGAAAACCCGCTCCTGATGCAGGAGCGGGTTTTTGTCTTTTTATGAACCGCAGTTCAGGATTGCGCATCGCGCATCAGAAGCCCCAGAGCAGGCTGCTGCTCACCCAGCCGGTCACGCCGTCCTGCCTGACCTTGACCCAGCCTTTCTTTTTCTCCAGCGTTTTGAAAACCACGCCGTAGCCGGCCTTGGCCACGATTTTGCTCCGGGTGCTGGGCGCGCTGCGGATGTTGATCTTCCGCTTTTTGACGATCATGTGGCCTTGCTTGCCGGTCACTGATTTGTGGATCCAGCCGGACGAGCCTTCAAAATCACGCACCTGCAGCCACTGGCCCGAACGTTTCAGCACTTTCAGGGGAAAGCCTTGGCCCAGCCGCCACAGCACCTTGCTGCTGGTGCTGGGGCCTGAGCGCATGTTCACGTCTTCATTTCTGACCGCAACCATTTCCGCCAAGGCCGCCGCCGCGTGCAGCGTCAGCAGGGCCACGGTCAGCAGCAGAATGAGACAGGTTGACTTCTTCTTCATGAGCACTCCTTTAGTGAAGGTTCAAGTGGAAGGATTCTTCTTGCGCAGTTTCCGCAGCGTGCCGTCAAAAAGGCTCGGTCTGATTTTGGTTTTGGCCAGATCAGGCCCGAAAACCGGGAAACCGGCCACTTCCACAGAAATAGCGTCAAAAGCGCAGGCCTGCGTCATGCACTTCATGCAGTTGACGCACTCGCAGCTGTTGGGATTCTCGTTGAATTTGATCTCCACTGGACAGACGCGGTGGCAGGCCCCGCAGCCGGTGCAGTTCTCCTCGTTGAGCTGAAGCCGGATGAGCTGAAAGCGGCTGAAGAGGGCGTAGAAGGCTCCCAGCGGGCAGGCGGTGCGGCAGAAGGGCCGCGAGGCGAAGACTGACCAGAAGGTGAAGCTGAGGGCTATGGCCAGCTTGTTGATAAACAGCCAGCCCACCGCGCCGCGCAGATTCGGATCAAGAATCAGCATCGGGATGCCTGCTTGAAAAGTGCCTGCCGGACAGACGTATTTGCAGAACCACGGCTGGCCCATGCCGCTGCTGCTGACAAAAATCAGCGGAAAAACGATGACCAGCAGCACGAGGACAGCGTATTTCAGCCAAGCCAGCGGCGCGGGAATGGAAAATTTGCGCGAGGGCAGCTTGTGCAGCAGCTCCTGAAAAAAGCCGAAGGGGCAGGCCCAGCCGCAGATGAAGCGGCCAAAGACCGCGCCGAACATGCCGATGGAGCCGACGACGAAAGAGCCGAGATAATACTGGCCGAATTCGATTGAGCTGCGGGCGTTGGCCAAGAGCTGCTGGAGGCTGCCCATCGGACAGAAGGCGGTCGAGGAGGGGCAGGAGTAGCAGTTCAGCCCCGGCGAGCAGACCACCTTCATCGGCCCCTTGTAGATGGTGCGGGTCCACGGGAAGGCCATGTAGCCGTTGACCAAGAAAAACCAGACACCCTGCACCCACTTCCGCGCACGTTCCATGACTTATCCTATGCCGATGCAGCTCAGGCAAATGGATTTGGCCTGCTCCAGCACCCGCGCCGGCTCGTTCAGCGTCACCCCGACCACCCAGAGCAGCAGGAAAAAGACCAGCAGCACGAACGGGGTCTTGCGAATTGCGATTTTTTTTCTCATGCGCCTCTCCGTTGGAAAAAATCAGATACTGGTATATAAAACTGGCGCAGGCTCTGTCAAGCATTTTCGGGTCTGGAGCTGTCAGGCAGCCGCCGCCGTCAGACGCAATTTCTCCTGTGCAATTCCTGCGCTGGCGGAGTACAGTGCGGCATTTTCCGGCGCACTCTTTCTTTCAACCTGCGGCAATCATGTTCACCACCGACATTCTCATCATCGGCAGCGGCGTGGCCGGCCTGTCCTTCGCCCTCAAGGCCGCGTCGTTCGCCCGCGTTGTCCTGATTACCAAAAAGAAAAAAGCTGACACAGCCACCAACCTTGCACAAGGCGGCGTGGCGGCAGTGCTCTCCGCTGAAGACCGGCTGGAGGATCACATCAGCGACACGCTCATTTCCGGCGACGGCCTTTGCAATGAGGACATTGTCCGCCTCGTCGTGACCGAAGGCCCGGAGCGCGTGCGCGAGCTGGCCGCGCTGGGCGTAAATTTCCAGCGCGGCCAGAGCGGCGGCGAATTTGACCTCGGCATGGAGGGCGGCCATTCGGCCCGGCGGGTCGCGCACGCCAAAGACCTCACGGGCCGTGAGATTGAGACGGCCTTGCTCGCCCAAGTCTATGCCAATCCGCAGATTGAGGTGCTGGAAGATCACATGGCCATTGATCTGCTGATCGAATCCAAGGTCACAGGCCGGAAAGAGGGCGATGACCGCTGCCTTGGCGCGTATGTGCTCAATCGGGGCACAGGCGAGGTTGAGACGTGGCGGGCGAAAGTCACTGTGCTGTGCAGCGGCGGCTGCGGCAAGGTCTACCGCTACACCACCAATCCCGACATCGCCACCGGCGACGGCGTGGTCATGGCTTGGCGGGCCGGGGCGCAGGTGGCCAACTTGGAGTTTGTCCAGTTTCACCCCACCTGCTTTTTCAACCGCTATGTCAAGAACTTCCTCATCTCCGAGGCGGTGCGCGGCGAGGGCGGCATCCTGCTCAACGAGCAGGGACAGCCCTTCATGCGGCAGTACGACCGCCGGGGCGACTTGGCCACGCGGGACGCGGTGGCGCGGGGCATTGACGCGGAGATGAAAAAAAGCGGCGCGGACTGCGTCTATCTCGACATCAGCCACAAAGGCCGAGACTTCCTCCAGCAGCGTTTTCCCAACATCCACAGCACCTGTCTGCAATACGGCATTGACATCAGCAGCCAGCCGATTCCGGTGGTGCCTGCGGCGCATTACATGTGCGGCGGCGTGCGGGCGGATGAATGGGGGCGGAGCACGGTCGGCAATCTTTTCGCCTTGGGCGAAACCGCCTGCACCGGCCTGCACGGCGCGAACAGACTGGCAAGCAACTCGCTGCTGGAGGCGGTGGTTTTCGCCCACCGGGCCGCGCTCTGGCTGCGGCGGAACTGGCCGGAGCTGCAAAGCCAGCCGCTGCCCAAAGTGCAGGCGTGGCGCACCGGCTTCGCCCGCTCCATTGAGGAAAACGTGCTGATCAGCTACAACTGGGATCAGGTGCGCCAGCTCATGTGGGATTATGTCGGCATCGTCCGCAGCCGGAAGCGGCTTCAGCTTGCGGCCCGGCAGCTCGCGCCGATTCTTGCCGAAACCAAGGAGCATTTCCATGACTACCTGCTCACGCCCGATTTAGTGGAGCTGCGCAACATCGTCCTGATCGCCGAGCTGATCATCCGCAGCGCAGCTCTGCGGCAGGAGTCGCGGGGGCTGCATTACATCACTGATTTCCCAGATAAAAACGACGGACTGTTCGGTCAGGACACAGTGTTGGAAAAGAACGGCAGATAACAAGCCGGTTCAGCCGCTTGCAGAAGGCATCCTTTTGCGGCGATGCCTATGTTGTCGATGAAGCGGCGTGGATTTATTTGTTTTGGCCGGGCGGCGGCGCAAGCAGACAGATCAGAGCCGCAGCCTTGTGCTGTGCGCCATGCCGAACAAGCCGCGCGGCCTGAACGTCAGGATGACCAGAATAATCGAATAGGCGATCAAGTCGCGCAAAGTGGACGGGAAGATGGTGGCGGTGAAAATTTCAATTGCGCCGAGCAGATATCCGGCCAAGGCCGCGCCCATGATCGAGCCGCGTCCGCCAAGAATGGCGGCGACGAAGGCTTTCCAGCCGAGCAGCACGCCCATGTGCGGGTCCAGCACCGGATAGGCTTGGCCGTAGAGTATGCCTGCTGTCGAGGCCAGGCCCGCGCCGACAGCGAACGTCAGCGGGGCCAGCACGTTGACCGAAATGCCCATCAGCGGCACCGCGTGGAATTCAGAGGACATCGCCCGCATGGCCATGCCCCATCTGCTTTTTTGGATGAAAGCGTGCAGGCCGAGCATCAGGATCAGCGAGACACCGATGATCAGTGCCTTGACATTGGTCAGATACACGCCGCCCAGATTCCACGTTTGCGTCTCGATCAAGGCCGGAAAACTGAGCCGCCGGGTGCCGAGCAGAATCAGGTTGCCGGTCTCCAAGATGATGCCGATCATCAGGCCGGTGATCGCGGCGGAGGCGCGCGGCGCATGACGCAGGGGCCGGTAGCCGACGGCCTCGACCAGAACGCCGAGCCAGGCGGAGAGAAACATGGTGATCAGCACGGTGAGCAGGAACACCGCCCAGCCCGGCAGGACTGCGCCGCAGAGAGTCAGCAGCAGCGTGGCCACGCCGAAGCCGATGTAGGTGCCGGTCATGAAGATGTCGCCGTGGGCGAAATTGAAGAGCATCAGCACGCCGTAAACCATCGAGTAGCCGATGGAGATCACAGCGTAAAAGCTGCCCCACTGCAAGGCGTTGATCAAATTCTGAAAAAATTGTTCCATAGCGCGGCGGCTGATTTTGTTCAGCTGGGACAGCAGGTTGCTCTTGCAGGAATGTACCGCATCAAGGAAGGCAGCGCAAGAAGCGATCCGCGTCTGCCGCCAGTTTTGCCCCCTGGGTAATTTTTTCTCACCCTTTGTAAAAAAACATTGCTTAATCCTCAGAACAGTGCTACGTATTTGGTGAAAATACTACCCCGCTGTGAGACTTGCAAACATGCCTATGAACAACGCTTCCGCTGTGAAAGAAATTCTTGTCGCCCCGCTGGCCGCCCGCCGCGAAGCCTTGGGGCTGGCCGCCGCCATCTGCGTCATCCTCCTGCTGGTGGGACTGCGCGTTGCCCAAGTCGCGCCGCAGCAGGCCGGAGCCGAGCTGCAAGCCTGGCAGATGCAGGACATCAAGCTGAAAAATCAGGCCCCGGTGCTCTACCGCTCGCTGCTCGGCGCGGCAGACACCATCACCTGGCTGAAGGAGACCAACGGCAGCTGGCCGGATGTCGCTGTCCTGCAAGCGGAGAACCTGCCGCCCTTTGCCGCCAAGTTTCTCCCTGCCGGGCTGGGCGGCTTCAGCTGGCAGCTGCGGCAGGGCGCGGGCTGGGCCGACTACTACGGCATCAACGCCAAGGCGGCGGCTGAGGAAAAAAGCGGGGCTGATCCGCTGGAGAACAGCTTCATTCTCCGCATCATTGATTTGCAAAGCGGCCAGCCCTATCCCTACCAGATGGCGCGGCAGGAGCCGGGCAAGGCGGAGCGTTTCGCCGCCCAGATCTGGATCAATCTGAAACCTGCCGACTACCCCGACGGCCCGCCGGAAGCGCGCGGCTGGAAGTGGGTGGTCAGCGGCCTCAACTGAGCGGACAGACCGGCTGCCGCCGGTTCTTCCTCCTTATTTTTCAAGCAACATGGTGACATCAGCATGAAGAAAGCGACATGCCGCATCTCTGCGGCCTTGGCAGCCCTGCTCCTGAGCCAGATGCCGCAGCAGGCCGGAGCCAATCCCTGCGAACTGACCATCGGCGTTTCCCTGCATCCGTATTATTCGTGGGTGAAAAACATCGTCGGCGACGCGGCGGATGTGACAACCTTGGTTCCGCCGGATGTGGATCCGCACACCTATCAGCCGACACCTGCGGACATGGTCCGGCTGGAAGGGCTGGACGCAGTGGTGGTCAACGGTGTCGGCCATGACGAGTTCATCACGCCGATGCTGAAGGCCATAGACAACCCGATGCTGCACGTGCTGGACACCAGCAAGGGTCTGCCGCTGATTCCCTCCTTCAACGACCGGCAGTACGCCTTTGAGGAGCAGGAAGGCGGCGGCGCGGCCAAGGTTTCTTACAACAGCCACACGTACATTGCTGTCACCGGCGCGATCCAGCAGATGCAGATGCTCAACCGGGAGCTGGGCAAGCTCTGCCCGGAGCAGGCGGCGGTCTTCACCGGCAATCTGCGCGACTACGCTGCCAAGCTGCGCAACATGCTCCAGGAGACACTGAGCCGGATTCAAGGTCTCAAGATGGAGAACCTGCGCATCGCCACAGTGCATGACGGTTACTCGTACCTCTTCCAAGAGCTGGGCATTGAAGTCAGCGCGGTGGTGCAGCCCCGGCACGGAGTCACGCCGAGCAGCAAGCAGCTTCAGGACACCATCAAGCGGATCAAGCAGGCGAAGGTCAATGTCCTCTTCGGCGAGATGGATTACGAGAAAAAATACGTTGACATCATCTTCCAAGAAACCGGCTGCCGCCTCTACGCGCTCTCGCATATCTCCAACGGCGAGTACAGCAAAGAGCATTTTGAGCAGACCATGAAGAAGAACATGGATATCATCGTCCAGGCTCTGACCGAGGCTGCCGGAAGAAGTGCTGCTGCTGCGCCTGCGGGAATTCAGGATATGATGAACCAGCAGATGCAGGGTGCAGCCAAGCAGATGCAGGAGAAGATGCAGCAGCAGATGCAGAACGCTGTCCCGGCCATTCAGCAGGAGCAGATGAGCAAGGCCATGGGCCAGCAGGCGCAGCAGGTGCAGGGCGCGATGCAGCAGAACGTCCAGCAGGCCGTGCCCGCTGTGCAGCAGCAGCAGATGCAGGACGCGGCCAAGCAGATGCAGGAGAAGATGCAGCAGCAGATGCAGAACGCTGTCCCGGCCATTCAGCAGGAGCAGATGAGCAAGGCCATGGGTCAGCAGGCGCAGCAGGTGCAGGGCGCGATGCAGCAGAATGTCCAGCAGGCCGTGCCCGCTGTGCAGCAGCAGCAGATGCAGGACGCGGCCAAGCAGATGCAGGAGAAAATGCAGCAGCAAATGCAGAACGCTGTCCCGGCCATCCAGCAGGAGCAGATGAGCAAGGCCATGGGCCAGCAGGCGCAGCAGGTGCAGGGCGCAATGCAGCAGAATGTCCAGCAGGCCGTGCCCGCTGTGCAGCAGCAGCAGATGCAGAAGGCGGCCCAGCAGGTGCAGGACAGCATGAAGCAGAATCCGCCCCCCGCAGCGCCGCCGCAGGCCAAGCCGTGACCGCCGCCGAACAGCGTAATCTCCTGGAGATCACGGATTTGTCCGTGACCCTCCGGGGGAGCAGGATACTCGACGGCATCAATGTGCAGGTGCGGAAAGGGCATATCCACGCCCTGACCGGCCCCAACGGCGCGGGCAAAACCACCCTGATGCGCAGCGTCATGGGCGGAATGCCGCATCAAGGAACCATCCGCTTCCTCTTCCGGGAGAGCTGCCGGGTCGGCTATGTGCCGCAGTTTCTGGAGTTTGATCACTCCGTGCCGATCACGGTCTTCGACTTCCTCTTCCTGATGCTGAAAAAAGTGCCGATCTTCATAGGCCGCCGTCGGGCGATGCGGGCGCGGATCACGGAGATTCTCTCCGCGACCAACTGCGCCCACCTGATCGACCGCTGCGTCGGCCAGCTCTCCGGCGGCGAGTTCCGCCGGGTGCTGCTGGCGCAGGCGCTGGAGCCGAAGCCGGAGCTGCTGCTGCTTGACGAGCCAGCCAGCAACATTGACGAAGTGGGCATCCGCCAGTTCGAGGAGATGCTGGTCAGCCTGCGCGACACGCACGGCATCACCATCCTGATGGTCAGCCACAGCATGGACATGATCAACCGCGTCGCCGACCGGGTCACGGCCATCAACCGCAGCGTCTTCTACGACGGCAGCCCGGACGGCCTGACGCACTCCGACCTGCTGCGGCAGTATAAATTTTTGGGATAGCATTTCAGCCCGCAGGATTGCCGATGAATCTGCGCTTTGAATGGGATGAGAGCAAGGCTGCCAGCAATCTCAAAAAGCACAAGGTCAGCTTTGATGAAGCGAGCACGATCTTCAGCGATCCTTTGGCAGCAATCTTTGATGACGAGGAGCACTCGTCTCCCCAAGAGCAGCGGGAGCTGATCATCGGCGTTTCCGTTAAAAAACGCTTGCTGGTGACAAGTTTCACCGAACGGCGGCCAGAGGTTGTCCGCATCATCAGCTCGCGTCCGGCAACAAAACATGAACAGGCTGACTATGAAGAAAACATCTGGCGCTTCAAACCCTGATGAGCTGAAGCCGGAATACAGCTTGGACTACCGCAAGGCGCGGCCCAACCGGTTTGCCCCGCAGAAGGATGCTGTTCTTGTGGCCCTTGACCCTGACGTGGCGCAGATTTTCACTTCGGCGGAGCATGTGAACGCTGTGCTGCGGGCGTTGATCCACACCATGCCTAACATTGCCATGCCCAAGGCGGGCTGATCTCTCATGGAATTCATCTACACGCTCTTCAAAGGCTGGACCGCCGCTGGCTGGCTGCCCGCGATTTTTGAACACGCCTTCATGGTGCGCGGCCTGCTCGCCGCCCTGATCATCGGCCCGCTGCTGGGCGCGGTTGGCACAGTGGTGGTGACGAAGAAGCTCTCCTTTTTCACGCAGACCATCGGCAACGCGGCCATGAGCGGGGTGGCCATCGGCCTGCTGCTCGGCGAGCCTGCGGACGGCACCTACGCCGGGCTGTACGGCTTCTGCCTGATCGTCGCCCTGCTGATGACCTTTGTCAAAAACCGCACCCGCTTAGCCAACGACACCATCATCGGCGTGGTGCTGGCGCAGACGCTGGGCCTCGGCATCATCCTGATGATCGTCGTGACCAGCCAGTTCAACATCCATCAGGTCGAGGGCATCCTCTTCGGCAGCCTGATCACCCTGACCGACAAAGACCTGCTCGTCCTGGCCGTGACCGCGCTGGCCGCCGGCATCCTTTTCGCCTGCAACTTCAACCGCTTCATGCTCGCCAGCTTCAACAAAACCTTGGCCAAGGCGCGCGGGCTGTCGCCAGTCTTCCTTGAATATTTCTTTGTCGTCCTGATGACGGCGGTGGTGGTCGCCAGCCTCAAGCTGATCGGCTCGCTCTTGGTGCTGGTGTTGATCGTGGTGCCTGCCGCCGGAGCGCAGCTGCTGGCCTCGAACCTGCGCCGCTTTGTCTGGCTCAGCGTGCTGTTTTCAACAATCAGCACGGTGCTGGGCCTGCTCCTCTCCGGCTTCCTGCCGGTGCCCAGCGGCGCAGTGATCGCGGTGGTGTCGAGCCTGCTCTTTTACGCGGCCCTGCTCCTGCGGCCCTTGCTGGCCAAAGGCGGGCCGAATCAGGGGGAAATCTGAATCCGGCGCGGCAGCCTCATGCCGCGTTTCTCTTCAATTTAAAAAAAGGAAGGAAGATCGTGCGCAAGCTCATCAAACAATCAGTCTCCGCCTTTGCCGGAGCCGCGCTGCTGCTCTCCGCCGCCGCATCTTTTGTGCAGGCCCACGGCACCAACCTCTGGTGCTATGTGGAAAAAGGCAAGGTTTATGTCGAAGGCTCGTTCATGGGCAGCGGCAGAGTCTTGCAGAACGGCAAAGTGATCGTGCTCAACGACAAGGAGGAAAAAATCCTTGAGGGCCAGACCGACAAAGAGGGCAAGTTCAGCTTTGAGCCGCCGTACAAGGGCAAAATGACCATTCTGCTCAAGTCTGACGAGTCACACAGCGCGGATTTTGAGCTGACCGAGCAGGATTTTCTTGACGCGGAGGCGGAGGAAAAGACGGCGGCTGAGGCAGCTTCAGCAAAATAGAAGCAGCGCGTTGCCGTTACGAATCAATCTGTTCTGACGCTGATGCGAAGCGGGCTGTCAAATTTGACAGCCCGCTTCGTTTTGCTGGATTTGAAAAAAACGCCCGGCCTGTAGGGTGTTTTACCCAGAAGAATGAGGCGCGCGCCTCATTGTCTGGGCAGAAGGAATTGTGCTACTCTGCCTATGGCAGCCTTCACAGGCAGATGCGGAAGGCTTATTTCAATAACTCCATGATCAACAAGAAGAGAATGATGACGAAATCAGTTCAAACCATCACGGTGCTGGCTGCGGCTTTGCTGCTCGGCGCGTCCGCCGCCTCGGCGCTGGAAATCAAATCCGGCAGCGACAAGGTGCAGCTCCAGCTCTCCGGCGAGGTGAACCGGGCGGTGATGTATGCCGACGACGGTCTCGAAGACAAATTTTTTCACGTTGACAACACCCACTCCGAGACTAAGGTCGGCTTGAGCGGTGAAGTCGCGGCCACAGAATGTTTGACCGCAGGCAGCAATTTGGAGTTCAAATGGCAGGACAATCCGTCCATCGCCGTTTCAATGGAAGAGGAAAGCATCTCCGGCGAATTCGAGGCCGAGCTGATTGAACTGTATTTCGCGCACAGCACGGCAGGCACCCTGACCATCGGCAAGGGTTCCGCCGCTTCGGATGAAAGCTCGGAGATTGACCTTTCCGGCACCGACATGATCGGCAACGCGGGCGTGGCTGATTTGGGCGGCGGGTTCGCCTTCTATGACGCGGCGGCGGGAGCGTACAGCGACTTCACGGCGGAGTCTGTTTTTCACGGCGGCATATCCACTGAAGGCTTGGGAAAAATCAACCGTGCGCTGTATGAAACTCCGGATTTCGGCGGCTTCACCTTCGGCGCGTCTGCGGGCGAATCTGAGATGGTTGATTTCTCTCTCAGCTATTCCGGCGAGTTCGGCGGCAATCAGCTGGAAGCCAAGGCCGCGTGGTCCAATCCCGGCGAAGGCTGGACGCAGATCAACGGCGCAGCCTCGCTCCTGCTTGATTCCGGCCTGAACTTCACTGTGGCCGCCTCCGCGAAAGACGTGGACGAGATGCCCGCTGATGGCGACGATCCGACTATGTTTTACGGCAAGATCGGCTATCAGTGCGACAAGCTCTCCTCTTTCGGCACCACCGCGATTTCGCTTGACTACGGCATCTTCAACAATGCCGCCGCGCTGGACATCGGGCAGGAGGCCACGGCGATGGGCGTGCAGCTGGTGCAGGAGCTGGCTGACTACAGCGCCGCGCTCTTTGCCGGTTATCGCCTCTTCTCCTTGGAGGACAACACCGGCGCGAACTACGAGGACATCTCCGTCGTCATGGCCGGAGCGCAGTTCAGCTTCTAAGCCACTCCAAGCAGCAGGGCGGCCACGATGCGCGTCCGTCCTGCTTTTCCACGCTCTCCCGCCTCAGCTTGACACCTTTTCCGCACGTCTTATCTTTTCCCGCAGAGAGAAAAAAATCTCCGCCATTTTTGGCGACAACACGGGGGAAAAGCCATGAAGTTAGACAAATTCACTGTCAAATCGCAGGAAGCGGTGCAGGCCGCCGTCAGCTTGGCCGAGCAGTTCGGCAATCAGGAAATTCAGCCGGAGCACCTGCTCAAGGCGGTGCTGGAGCAGCCCGAAGGCGTTGCGGTTCCGGTTTTGCAGAAAATGGGCGCGAACCCTGCCGCCGTCCTCAGCGAAACCCAGCAGCTGATTGACAAGCTGCCCAAGGTCAGCGGCAGCGGCGCGGGCCAGGTTTATCCGTCCCAGAATTTCAGCAAAGTGCTTGATCAGGCGTTCAAAGAAGCCTCGGCCATGCAGGACGAGTATGTCAGCCAAGAGCATCTTTTCCTCGCTGTCCTCAAAAGCGGCCACTTGGCTGCTGCGAAAATACTGGAGCGGCTTGGCATCACGGCGGACAAATTTCTGCAAGCCCTGACCGCCATTCGCGGCAACCAGCGCGTGACCGACCAATATCCTGAAGACAAATATCAGGCCCTCGAAAAATACGCCCGCAACCTCACCGATGTTGCCCGCAGAGGCAAGCTCGATCCGGTCATTGGCCGTGATGAAGAAGTGCGCCGGATCATTCAGGTTCTCAGCCGCCGCACCAAGAACAACCCGGTGCTGATCGGCGAGCCGGGCGTGGGCAAAACCGCGATTGTCGAGGGCTTGGCGCAGCGCATCGTCAACGGCGACATCCCGGCCTCGCTGCGCGGCAAGCAGGTGCTGGCCCTTGATCTCGGCCTGCTCATCGCGGGCGCGAAATACCGGGGCGAATTTGAAGACCGGCTCAAGGCGGTTCTGAAAGAGGTGGAGAAAAAAGCGGGCGAGATCATTCTCTTTATTGATGAGATTCATACCCTTGTCGGCGCAGGTTCGGCGGAAGGCTCAATGGATGCCTCCAACATGCTCAAGCCTGCCTTGGCTCGCGGCGAGCTGCACTGCGTTGGCGCGACCACGCTGGACGAATACCGCAAATATATTGAGAAAGATGCGGCCCTCGAACGCCGTTTCCAGCCGGTTTTGGTGCAGGAGCCGAGCGAGGAGGACACCATCGCCATCCTGCGCGGCATCAAGGAAAAGTACGAGGTGCATCACGGCGTGCGCATTCAGGATGCCGCGACTGTGGCGGCGGTTGTGCTTTCCAGCCGCTACATCAGCGACCGTTTTCTGCCGGACAAAGCCATTGATCTGATTGATGAAGCCGCGTCGCGTCTGCGCATTGAGATTGACTCCATGCCCACCGAAATTGACGAGCTGGAGCGCAAGCGGATCAAGATGGAGATCGAGCAGGAGGCTCTCAAGAAGGAGAAGGACAAGGCTTCGCAGGAGCAGCTTGAGCGGCTGAAGAAAGACTTGGCCGAACTCAACGACAAGCTGAATGGCATGAAAGGCCAGTGGCAGCTGGAAAAAGATGTCATCCAGCGCATCCGGGCGATTAAAACCAAGATTGACGAGGCCCGCAGCGAGGAGCAGCGGGCGGAGCGGGCCGGTGATCTGAGCAAGGTGGCTGAAATCCGTTATGGCCGCATTGTTGCCTTGGAAAAGGAGATGGAGGCCGAGAACCGCAGGCTGGCTGAGGTGCAGCAGGATCATCAGATGCTCAAGGAGGAGGTCAGCGCGGAGGACGTGGCGGCGGTTGTCGCCAAATGGACGGGCGTGCCGGTGGACAAGCTGCTCGAAGGCGAGAAGGAAAAGCTGGTGCAGGCCGAGAAGCAGCTTGCCCGGCGCGTGATCGGCCAGAAAGAGGCCATCGCTTCGGTCGCCAATGCGGTGCGGCGCGCCCGTGCCGGATTGCAAGACCCGGACAGGCCGCTCGGCTCCTTCATTTTCCTTGGCCCGACCGGTGTCGGCAAGACCGAGCTGGCCCGCAGCTTGGCGGATTTCCTCTTTGATTCTGAGCAGGCCATGATCCGCATTGACATGAGCGAATACATGGAGAAGCACTCCGTGGCCCGCCTGATCGGCGCGCCTCCTGGCTATGTCGGCTATGATGAAGGCGGAATGCTGACCGAAGCTGTGCGCAGGCGGCCTTATTCTGTCGTGCTGCTGGATGAAATTGAAAAGGCGCACCCGGATGTCTTCAACGTCCTGCTGCAAGCTCTCGATGATGGCCGCATGACTGACGGCAAAGGCCGCACGGTTTCTTTCAAGAACACGATCATTATCATGACTTCCAATCTTGGCAGTCAGATCATCATGGAGCTTGGACAGAACAACCAGGAAGCAATGCGGCGGCAGGTGGATGAATTGCTGCACCGGCAGTTCAAACCGGAATTCCTCAACCGGGTTGATGAAATCATCACCTTCCACGGCCTGAGCCGCGAGGACTTGCTTCAGATTGTCGATATCCAAATTGCAAGGATGGCGAAACGGCTGGCCGACCGCAAGTTCTCTGTCGAATTAACCGAGGCGGCCAAGCTCTTCTTGGTGGAGAGCGGCTATGATCCCGCCTACGGTGCGCGGCCTTTGAAGCGGGCTATTCAAAGGCAGATTGAAGATCCGCTGGCTTTAGAGATATTAGAAGGGAGGTTCAGCGAGGGGGACAGGATTGTGGTGGATAAGGGGGAGGAGGGAGGACTGGTGTTTGGGAAGAAATGACGGCTGTCTGCGGGCAAAAGGGCGGATAAGAGTCCGCCCGTCCTCTTTTACACGCTGATTTTTCCAACTGCCGGAACTGATGTTTTCAGATCAATGCCAGCTCCTGTTGTCACAGTAAAGACAATCGTGATGTCACCTTTGGCTTCCATCGTCGCATCCGTCACTTCAAGGCCGCTGAACTCATACAATATCGTCCCCTTTTCATCTTTCAGCACCCATGACGCACTGACAAGAGGATCACCTTCTTTATCCTTGAAGTGTCCGATCAAGCTTATTTTTCCATCTTTCACATCAGTTGAGTCAATAAATGCCTCTGGTGCGCCTACTGTCACTCCGGCACGAGCGATGATTGGCGGGATGGAAAGAATCAGGCTCGAAGTGGCAAGCGAATTTGTTGGCAGAAAAGAAAGTCCCAACAGCAGTGCGGCATTAATCCATCTGTTATTCATGGTCTGCTCTCATACGTTCAAAGTGTTCGTTTACCTTCCAAATTGATAAAGTAAAGAATTGACAATATCCGCCACAGCGGGATTGTCAAATTTCTTCTCTGCGGCTTCTCTGCTGAACACAGCCGCAGCCTGCTCGTTATTTTCCAAAGCAGTGCGCAGCCATGCTTCTGCAATCTGGCTGTCTTCCTCAGCGGCATTGCTTGCCCAGTCAAGCAGGCTGACAACGGCCTGCTCATTGCTGCTGTGCGCCAGCGCATATCCAGACGCATAGGCCGTAGGATTGCTGACAGGATTTTTTCTCAGGGTTTCACCAAGAATCTGAATTGCTTCAGGCTTGTTTGCAGCGGCAAGAGCATCGGCGACGAGCAGGTTTTTCCCGGAAGAGAAATCGACCTCTCCATCTAATGACTTGAAAAGCAGATTGATGCCGTTTTCTGTGCCAATCCCTGCAATTGCCTTCGCGACAGCAGATTCAATCATTTCATCGCCGTCCGCGTTTCGCCATGCTTGTTCCAGCGGATGCGGATTTTTCGCAAAGAGATCATCACGCCAATTGGAATAACCCATTTGCAGAAAAACCTGCGCCAGCTGCTCCTTGGCGGTTCCGTCGTTCAGCGCAGGGATCAATGCGGCCAGTGCCTGGATGGCATCAAGTGTCCCAAGTTTGCCAAGAAAATTGATCAGGTAGATTTCCTCGTCATCGGTCAAGGTATTGTAGGCCAGCAGTTCGCTGATGCTCTCCAAGAGCGCAGGATTGTCTGTTTTTCGCAGCCGCTCGGTGAGTTCCGCTGCAATTTGATCTTTTTCCGCCGCGCTGGCTGTATTCCACAGCATATCTTTTAATTTTTGCAGCAGTTCATCGTCATTGAATTGACCAACTATTCTGAAACGTTGTTCATTTTCAGTCTCACGCTTGACTGCTGGATGGTTAGCTTTGTCTTTACGTTCCAGAGCATCAGTTCTAACAGGCTGCGTATTTATTGTGTCAGGATATTTTTCTTTGACTGAATTCTGATTTCCTTCCAAGGCTGTATCAGCCTTCGCCTGCTGGCGGACGGCAGCATCGTTAAAGGAAATTTTTTGCTGATTATGGTGAAAGAAGAAGAAATATATTCCTATCCCAGAGACAGCAATAAGAATATACATGGCAATCTTTTTATCATCAGCAGTCATAATAAACCTGCGATTAGCTCAGAGGTGATTTGATAACCATGCCGCCTGAATATGCGGCATGGATTCAGCTATGACATCAACTTGTTACTGAGCAGGAATCTCAGTAGTAAACCATTGACGTACAGTACCATTGCTACTGAAATCGTAACTTCCTCCAAAGACTGTGCCAAGAGGAACACTCGTATCCCACTGTGCGTTACCGCAATCAGTGCTTGTATATGCACTGATATGAACATGAGCATATCCTCCATCGCCTGCACAACCATTTGGGCCGCAAAGGATACCTATTGGAGTCCCTTGAGAAACTGAACCAGAAATTACTCTGGTAGCATCACTCTTCATATGCCCGAGTTTAACAGAAGCAATATTGCTTCCGTGACCGTTTGAGATAGTATTTTGAAGCGTTAAACATGTAATATCTGGATAATTGTTGCCGATCCATGCGATCATTCCAGCCGCTGGCGCAACAACAATTTGATTTTCTGAACCAGATGGATTTCCCCAACATGCCGTATTGCCAAGATTCCCAGTTCCATAGGCAAAGTCAAAGGAATGTATCAGAGTGCCTGTATGGGTTGGACTGGAGTTGTACCCTTGACATATCTGCCAAACATTATTTCGCTCCTGAAATGGGAAAACAAAAGCTCCCGCGCTGGTTCCTGCCGACAGCGTCGCCTTGAGATTGTAGCTTCCCGCTGCAAAGCCGTACACGCTGATGTACCATGTCGCGCTGCCGCTGTTCGGCAATGTGCAGCTTTCCGATGTCGTTCCGTCGGAATACGGCCTGCACAAATAGGAGGATGAGGTAGGCTCCGCGCCTTTCTGGACATACAAGTCCACGTCCGCGCTCAAGCCGGTCATGTCAACCTTGAGCTGCGTGTCAGACGAAGAGGAAGTGATTTTGTACTTCTTCCATTCATTCTGCCCCGCCGAACCAGAGACCGCCTGGCCGGATGTCAGCGTTGTGATGGTTGATGGGGGCGGCGTGCTTCCCGACAGGGTCGCCTTGAGATTGTAGCTTCCCGCTGCAAAGCCGTACACGCTGATGTACCATGTCGCGCTGCCGCTGTTCGGCAA
>NZ_JBLWEM020000050.1:0-4446 GCF_048287365.2 Candidatus Electronema sp. JC
CCGCCACTTGGCCCTGATGCCGCACCCGGAGCGAGCCTTCCTGCCGTGGCAATGCCACTGGCTGCCAAGGGAGATGCAGGGGCTGGAGGTCTCGCCCTGGCTGAGGATGTTCCAGAATGCACGGGAGTGGTGCAGGAGGTAGCAGAAAATAGCGGCAAAGGAGAGGAAATTGCCTTTCTTTTGTCGCTATCCTTATTGACAAATGGTTTAATGATTTCCAAATCATTACTTATGGAAGTTTCGCAAATAGAACTGAAATACCGGTTGGCGGTTCCACAACCGTCTGTTTCTCTGTCTTTATTCAAATCCAGAATTAAATCTGCTTTTGCCAGCGATCATGTCAGAGGAGTGCCTGAAAATATAATAAACGACGCTCTATATTTAAATGCCGCACAGTATAGAGCACGTTATAGCACAAGAAAAACAAATGTAAATATATATGGAAATATCGTTACGTTAGATGAGTATTTCAACGGGCTGTCCGATCCGGCAGTTACGTATCGGACCTTCTGGCAACGTGTCAAGAGGCTTGAAAAGGACAAATTGCTCGACTGGTCCACGATTGAGCAGGCTGGTACTCTATCAAATACTCATTGGATTGCTATTTTTGGAGGGGGACGAAGAAGAAGATTTATATACAAAGGAGAAGCATTCCCTGAACAGTTTGGTGTTGAATTTTCTAGCGTAGCAGCCTTCCTGCTTGAGATTGGCAAGTATGAAGAGCGTCACTCAATCTGGGCAAGATTGAAGAGCGGTTGGGATATAGACGAAGCGATTATTGCTCCAATAATTCCGCTTGATGGCAGAACTGGTCTGATCTACTTGATTACATGCACAAAAACATCGAAGAAATACGTGGGTCTGACACGAATGTCACTTGAGCAACGCTGGAGACATCATGTGAGAGTTGCGGTTGAGAACCGGGTGCAGACACCGCTGGCAAAAGAAATTTGTAGATTCGGCGAAAGCAGTTTCAGAATGGAGAGTTTGGAATTAGATATAAATCAAGAAGAACTCCCTGAACGGGAAAGATTCTGGATAAGAAAGCTAAACACTATGATTCCATCGGGATTAAATGCAGTTTCAGGCGGACAGATGGGAGGTGGCAGGGGACGGGCCATTGAATATGATGGGGAATCGTTCCAATCGCTTGAATCGGCTGCCTCTACGCTTTCACGTCGAACTGGCCTCGCAAAACACGTAGTTCTGAAAAGGCTCGGTCAATGCGAAGCACTGCCAGCCTCGGCAAGACGCATGAGCAACCATCCAGAAGCTGGCAGCAATTTATGGAGGAGGTGGAAATCTCTCATCAATGCTATTAAGAGTGGTCGTCGAAACGGAAATATTTGTGAAAAATGGATGAGCTACGATAACTTTGCTGCCGATGTTAGACCGGGTTTCAAACAGGATCTACGACTTATTCGCAAAGATGATTCCAAGCCTTGGTGTGCTGATAATTTCAAATGGGTCTCAAAGCAGGTAGCTATTGAAGCCGTACACGGATCTACCTACGAAATAGATGGCAGGATTTTTTACTCACTGGCATCAATAGCGAAGGCCTATGGCCTTCGATCATCAACGTTAAAGGATAGAATTCAAAAGCAGGGGCTATCCATTGAAGAAGCTGTAAGGAAACCATTAAATTCAACATCTAAGTATGCACGAAGTCTGCCAGTAGTAGTTGATGGAGAGGAATTTTCTTCGGAGAACGAAGCTGCCAAATATGCTGCTGCAAAGTACGGAATCACATTCCACCAAGCACGAGATCGTATTCGCCGCAACAGGCCGTTATAAGGAACGAATGAATAGCAAGCAGTCTTGACGATGGTCTGTTCACGCCGAATGCTGCCCATCCACATGCTTCTTCAGCACAGCATCAATCCTGCTCTGTCAGCCCTTGCCTCCAGCCTTGAAAAATTCCAGCACCTCAGCACTGAGCCGCAGCGTGGTTGACTGCTTCGCCCTGCTCTTCGGCGGCCTTCCACGCTTGGCTTGACCAAAGCGTGCAGCTCCGGGAAGGCGGCAAGCGGCTTCATCTCCGCCAGCTTCGTATCGTCCAGCAACGTGCCGTCTTTCTCCGCCTGCCGCGTGATGACCGCATCCTCCTGATCTGTCGGCAATATCGTTCCCGCTTTACGTTTCGGCATATCTTTGCACCTCCCGCCTGTTGGCTTTTTTCAGCTTCCAATATATACTTACGTTGAGATGTAAACGTAAGCATAACCAAAGGAGCTGACAATGGACAAGATACTCTCGGCACGGATAGACGAAGCGGTGATCCGCCAAATTGCCTTGCTGGCGCGTGAGCTGCGCACCACCAAGAAGGCGGTTATAGAAAGCGCAGTCAGATTCTACTCTGAACAGACCGGCCTGAAGAAACAAGTTGACGTGTTTGAAAGCACCTGCGGCAGTTGGAAGCGATCAGAGCCGCCTGAGGAAACCGTGCGCCAAGCCCGCTCCACGTTTAGGAAATCAATGGAGCGGCATCATCAATGAGGGCGTATATTGATGCGGATGTGCTGATCTGGCATCTTCGCGGCAAAGAGCAGGCCCGTGATTTCCTCATCCGCCTGCGGGATCATGGCGCATATGAGCTGTGGACTGGCGCGTTGCAGCGGGCTGAGATCGTGTTCTTCATGCGTCCTGATGAGTATGAGACTACGGAATTGTTTCTGTCGCAGTTCAAGACTGAGCCTGTGGATCAGAAACTTGTTGATGCTGCCGGGGCCTTGTATCGGAAGTGGCATCCGAGCCACGGCATTGATGTCAATGATGCAATGCTCGCCGCCGCAGCCATCCAGACCGGCGGCTGCATTTACACGCTGAACGTCAAGCATTACCCCATGCCGGAGGTGAAGGCTGTGAGGGCGTGGGAGTAGTTGCGGCGCGGCCTCGTCCATGCTTCAGGGCGAGAACGCTGCGGAGCTGGACTTCAACGCGGTGCAGCGCGGCGATGCGGAGATGGAGCAGAAGATGGAACCGGGTCATCCGCGCCTGCAATGAGATGGGCGGCAGGACGCTGATTGAGGTCATCCACGATCAGGGCGCGGGCGGCCCGGCCAACGTGCTGAAAGAGCTGGTCGAGCACTCCGGCGGGCGCATCGAAATCCGCAAGATACGGGTCGGTGATCCCACCATGTCGGTGCTGGAAATCTATGTGGCCGAGTATCAGGAGCGCAACGGCCTGCTGATCAGGCCGGAGAATATTGAGCAGTTCTTGGCGATTTGCGAGCGCGAGAAGGTTGCCTGCGAGGTGCTGGGCGAAGTCACCGGCGACCTGCGCTTTGTGGTCAGCGACGAGCAGGACGGCAGCACGCCAGTGGACGTGGAACTGAAGGAGGTGCTGGGGCATATTCCGCAGAAGACCTTTGAGGACAGCCGTGTGCCCGTAGGGGCACCTTGTATTATTCTGGGCACGACGACGGCGGCGGAGAAGCACATCCGCATCCATTGCAACGGCGAGCTGGTGCTGGATGAGGACATGCGCGTCCTGCGGCAGGAGTGGGAGGAAACCAGCTATCAGCTTGAGCGGCTGCAAGTGCATCCCGCCTGTGCGGAGGAAGAGCGGCGGAACATCTACGACCGCACGGCTCCGGCCTATCATCTGCCCTTCACCCCGCAGCCTTCGCCCAAGCATCTGCTGACTACAGCCAGCAAGCCCAAGGTCGCCATCCTCCGCGACGAGGGTTCCAACTCTGACCGGGAGATGAGTTCCGCCTTCCACGCTGCGGGCTTCGAGCCGTGGGACATCACCATGACCGACCTGCTCGCCGGGCGCGTCACGTTGGACGGCTTCCGGGGCATCGCGGCAGTGGGCGGCTTCTCCTATGCCGACGTGCCTGAGTCAGCCAAGGGCTGGGCCGCGACCATCCTCTTCAACGAGCGGCTGCGGACCATGTTCGATGCGTTCCTTGACCGTCCCGACACCTTCACCCTCGGCATCTGCAACGGCTGCCAGCTCTTCGGCCTGCTCGGCTGGGTGCCGTGGCGCGGCTTGGATGCGGCGAAGCAGCCGCGCTTCGTCCACAACACGTCGGGCCGCTTCGAGTCCCGCTGGACGACCGTGCGCGTGACCGACAGCCCGGCCATGATGCTGCGCGGCATGAGCGGCTTAGTCTTCGGCATCCACGTGGCCCACGGCGAGGGCCTGCTGCACTTCCCGGACGCGGCGGTGCGGGCTGAGGTGATCGGGCAGCGGTTGGTGCCGTTAGTCTATGCCGACGACAGCGGCGCGGTGACTGAGCAGTATCCCTTCAACCCCAACGGCTCGCCGGACGGATTCGCCGGGCTGTGCTCGCCCGATGGCCGCCACTTGGCCCTGATGCCGCACCCGGAGCGAGCCTTCCTGCCGTGGCAATGCCACTGGCTGCCAAGGGAGATGCAGGGGCTGGAGGTCTCGCCCTGGCTGAGGATGTTCCAGAATGCACGGGAGTGGTGCAGGAGGTA
>NZ_JBLWEM020000051.1:0-16602 GCF_048287365.2 Candidatus Electronema sp. JC
CACGGTCTCAATCACGACGCGGTACACGGAGCACGGCTCGATCCGCACCGGCGCATACAGCGGCAGGCTGCGCACGCCATTGACCGTGCCGGAACTCAGCCGTCCGCATCCGCCGGAGACCGGCATCCTCACGGACAGCGCGGCTGCGCCGTATGTGCTTGTCACCGCAGGCAGTCTGACGGCGGACACGCGGCTGCGGGTGCAGGTCGAGCACAACGTGCAGGACGACATTCTCGCCTTCAAGCTGATTGACATGCGGGACGGCGGCGCGCAGGGCATGATCGTTCCGGCCACCGGAAACGGCGATTTTGTGCTGCCCGGCTTCAGCGGCTCGGCAGTGAGCAGCCTGAGCATCAAGGTGGAGAACTACGCCGCCTTGAAGACGCTGGTCGTCAACGACTACGACGGCAGGCTGGTGGATGTGCTGGATGTGAGGGTGGGGTGAGGGGACTCGCAGGGTCACGGCATGCCGTGACCCTACATTTTGCATTCCGGCAGCCGACTTGTGCCCTACAAGACTGCCATGATGCGCTGAAAGCGCACGCTTTTACTCAGTCGTCGTCGATGGCGCTGTTGGAAGTTCTCCTTTTCTCAAGTAATCAATGTATTCAGGTTTGTAAAATGGCCTGCTCGCTTCTTTGACAAACTCTTTATTCTCGGAAAGGGTCTCATAGCTCCACACCATAGCTGGAGGATACGGATTGCTGGAAATCTCTAGTTTGTGGTAATATTTGGCAACTTGCTTGCTCAGTGAGCATGCTGAGTGCAAGTGGACGGCCAGCCAGTAGTCCTTTCCTCTGGTCATGTAGATATAGAAATTGGGTTTATTCATTGGTACCTTCTGTGGATCCTTGGGAATAACTATGTCTTTCCCAAGGACTCTCTTTAGTTCCTGATCGAGCTCCGCGCAATCAGTTACGACATGCTTCTCAGGAGGGGCACCTTGGATATATTTTTTCTGTCCATCGGTGGCGATGTGCACATATTGCTCGATCTCGTCACTCCTCACGAGGGGGTAATGTCCAGTTTTGGCCTTGTAATCCTCAATATATCCACCGATAGTCTTGATGTCCTGCATACGCAGGATGTCCATGTCGTGTTGATACTGACTGTTAGTGCCACCTTCGTCAATCATTTTGTTGCAGCCTGTCAGTAATACTGCCAGCATAATGATTAATATCTTGAATCTCATGCGTTCTCCTTTCACTTGCAACAAAGAGTCATATATCTTGCCGGTTCAATATGATATACGGAAAGATTGCAACGAGCGGCAGGGTCACGGTATGCCGTGACCCTACAATTCTACGATTCCAGCAACGGCAACCAACCTCAGATAATCGCCTTCATCGCGCTCATATATCCGCGCAAGGTCGCGCCGACGGTCTCTACGCCGGTGCTGCGGATGATCCGGTTAACCTCGATCAGCTCCTTGTTGCTGACAGAGTTGTCCTTCACATCCATCCCCTTGCCAATCACGTCCGCGCCCACAGTCTTCATGAAGCCTTGCAGCAGCGGATAGGCCGCATGGTTGAAGAGATAGCAGCCGTACTCCGCCGTGTCAGAAATCACCACGTTCATTTCATACAGCTTCTTGCGGGTGATCAGGTTGGCTATCAGCGGCAGCTCGTGCAAGGATTCGTAATAGGCGGACTCCGCCTTGATGCCAGAAGAGACCATGGTGTTGAAGGCCAGCTCCACGCCCGCTTTCACCATCGCCACCATCATGATGCCTTTGTCGAAATACTCCTGCTCGCTGATGGCCGTGTCCGCCGCTTCTGTCTTCTCAAAGGCGGTTTCGCCAGTGGCCTTGCGCCATGTGAGCAAGTTGGCATCATCATTCGCCCAGTCCTGCATCATGGTCGTGGAGAAGTGGCCGGACATGATGTCGTCCATGTGCTTGCAGAAGAGCGGCTTGAGAATGCGCTTCAGCTCGTCGGCAAGATGGAAGGCCCGCAGTTTGGCCGGATTGGACAGCCGGTCCATCATGTTGGTGATGCCGCCGTGCTTGAGGGCCTCGGTGATCGTCTCCCAGCCGTTCTGGATCAGCTTGACCGCGTAACGGGCATCCATGCCCAGCTCGATCATCCGCTCGAAACAGAGCAGCGAGCCGGTCTGCAACATGCCGCAGAGGATGGTCTGCTCGCCCATCAGATCAGACTTCACCTCAGCGACAAATGAGGACTCCAAGCAGCCTGCGCGGTGGCCGCCTGTGCCAGCGGCGTAGGCTTTGGCAATGTCCCAGCCGATGCCGAGCGGGTCGTTCTCGCGGTGCACAGCCAGCAGGGTCGGCACGCCGAAGCCGCGCTGGTACTCATGCCGCACCTCGGTGCCAGGTGATTTGGGCGCAACCATGATCACGGTGATATCCTTGCGGATCTGCATCCCTTCTTCCACGATGTTGAAGCCGTGCGAGTAAGAGAGGCAGGCGTTCTCCTTCATCAGCGGCATCACCGCCTTGATCACGCCGGAATGCTGCTTGTCCGGGGTCAGGTTGATGACCAGATCAGCACTCGGCAGCATCTCCTGATAGGTGCCGACCTTGAAGCCGTTCTCCGTGGCCCGCTGCCAGGACAAACGCTTGCTGGCAATGGCCGCGTCGCGCAGGGTGTAGGACACGTCAAGGCCGCTGTCCCGCAGGTTCAGTCCTTGGTTCAGTCCTTGCGCACCGCAGCCGACAATGACGATCTTCTTGCCTTTCAGGGCCTCCACGCCGTTGAACTCGGACGACTGCATGAAGCGGCAGCGGCCCAGCTCGTCCAGCTGAAGGCGCAGGGGCAGGCTGTTGAAATAGTTGGCCATGATGATTCTCCTTGTGCAGAGTGGTTGAAAAATGTCGAATGGTGCTATCTTACCAGCAAACGCTGCGGCGTAAAGGGTTTTGTGCAGATTGGCGCGGCTGGCGGGGCGAAGGCAGCCGCGTCAGCCGTTTTTCCGCTTGCCTGCGGCAGGGAACTGATTTACAGTCGTGCGCATGAGCCTTTTTTGCAGCTTGAAAAAACAAAGAGAGAATTGCAACGCCTCTCATGCCATTGCAAGTGATCTTGCCCCGCCATGCTCTCTCCATCCGGCATCCGCCAGCGTTCCCTCCTACTCCAGGCCGTGCGGAGCTTTTTCCACAGCCGCGACTACCTTGAGGCCGACACCCCGATCCGCCTGCCCGCGCTGATTCCAGAGGCGGAAATCCAGCCGCTGCGCTCCGAGGAGCGGTTTCTCCAGACCTCGCCGGAGCTGTGCATGAAGCGGCTGCTGGCGGGCGGCTGCGAACGGCTCTTCCAGATCTGCCGCTGCTTCCGCAAAGGCGAGCGCGGGCGGCTGCATCAGGAGGAGTTCACCATGCTGGAGTGGTACCATGTCGGCTGGAGCTATGCCGAGCTGATGCAGGAGAGCGAGGCGCTGGCCCGGCATCTGGCGCGGTTCTGCGCGGCGCAGGACTGGCAGGAACTGTCCGCGTGGGCCACGCAGCTAGAGCCGTGGCCCCGCTTGACCGTGGCTGAGGTCTTCCAGCGTTTCGCGGGAATCGCGGCGGAGCAGGCCATCGCCGAGGGCCGTTTTGATTTGCTGCTGGTCGAGCGCGTCGAGCCGGAGCTGGCCCGGCTGGGCGCGGTCTTCCTCTGTGAATACCCAGCAGCTCTCGCCTCGCTGGCGCGGCCTAAGCCGGACAACCCCGCTGTTGCCGAGCGGGTCGAGCTGTACATCAGCGGCGTGGAGATCGCCAACGGCTTCTCCGAGCTGACCGACGCAGTCGCCCAGCGGCAGCGCTTCGAGGCGGAGATGACCAAGGCCGGAATCGACCGCAGCCTGATGCCGGAGAAGTTCCTCCGCGATCTGGAGCGGCTGCCGGACTGCGCGGGCATCGCTCTCGGCCTTGACCGCCTCTTCATGCTCCTGCTTGGCAAAAACAGCATCGCCGAGGTGCTGCCCTTCGCTGACAGCGATTTATAGCGTCCCCTTCGTTTTTTTCTCCTTGTCCGCAATGCGGATAAAGCTGCTTGTCAACAGGCAGCGCATTTTATATGATAAGTCCTCCCTGTTTCTGTCAGGCGAGAAGGTTCAAGGCCGATGCAGGACAAGGTGAAATCATCCCATCTAAAAATGATCATGAATAATTCAGACTGGACAGCGCGAGGCGAAGCTGTGTTCGCAGGAACCTACACCCGTTTTCCGGCGGCTATTGTCCGGGGCCAAGGCTGCCGCCTTTGGGACGCGGACGGCAAGGAATACTTGGATTTTCTCTCCGGCATCGCGGTCTGCTCGCTGGGGCATTGCCACCCGGCAGTGACGGAGGCCATCTGCGCCCAGGCGAAGAAGCTGCTGCACGTCTCCAACCTCTTCTACACCGAGCCGCAGACCGAGCTGGCCGAGCTGCTGATTGCGCACAGCTTTGCCGAGCGGGTCTTCTTCTGCAACTCCGGCGCAGAGGCCAACGAGGCGGCGATCAAGCTGGCCCGCATTTACAGCAGCAGCACAGGCCGTTACGAGGTGATTTCCCTCAGCGGCTCCTTTCATGGCCGCACCTTGGCAACCGTGGCGGCCACTGGTCAGCCCAAGTTTCATAAGGGCTTTGAGCCGCTGCCGAGCGGTTTCATTCATGCTGACTTTGGCACGCCAGAAGCCATTGAGCGGCTGGTCAGCGACAAGACCTGCGCCATACTCTGCGAACCGATTCAGGGCGAGAGCGGCGTGCGCCCGCTCTCAGAGGAATATCTGAAGGCAATCCGGGCTATTTGCGACCGCCACGGCCTGCTGCTCATCTTTGATGAGGTGCAAACCGGCATAGGCCGCACCGGCACCCTCTTCGCCTATGAGCAGTGCGGCGTTGTCCCTGATATCATGACTTTGGCCAAAGCGCTGGCCAACGGCCTGCCGG
The DNA here is from genome assembly GCF_048287365.2 of Candidatus Electronema sp. JC. NCBI lineage: Bacteria > Pseudomonadati > Thermodesulfobacteriota > Desulfobulbia > Desulfobulbales > Desulfobulbaceae > Candidatus Electronema > Candidatus Electronema sp. JC. The sequence goes on from NZ_JBLWEM020000051.1 coordinate 4,868, forward strand.
TCGGCGCGATGCTCACCCGCGCCAAGGTTGCCGCTGCCTTCACGCCGGGAACGCACGCCTCAACCTTTGGCGGCAATCCGGCAGCTGCGGCGGCAGGCGTGGCCGTGCTGAAAACTATGCTCGCTGATGGCTTCTTCGCCGACCTGCGCGAGCGCAGCAGCTACTTTGTTCAGCGTCTGGAAGGCTTGGTGGAGCGGTTCCCGCAGCTCTGCGCTGGAGTGCGCGGCAGGGGAATGCTGTTGGGATTAGTGCTGACGGAGAAAGGGATCACGCACGGGCCGGAGATTGTCCGTAGAATGTTCGAGCGCGGCATCCTGATCAACTTCGCAGGGATGCAGGCGCTGCGCTTCATTCCGCCGCTGACAGTCAGCCGGGAGGATATGGACCGGGTGGTGGACGCGCTGACACTGGAGCTGGCGGAACTGAAATAAGCGCCGTCCTTTCCATGTCAGCTTTCTTGCAAAAATGCTCAGTTTTTGCTTTAATATTCCTGCCTGTTTCCGTTTCTTCCATCCCCATGCCGCAGCCGTGCTGCGGCCCAACTGCCTGAAGGAGCTTATTATGCGCACATTCACCGTGTTACTGACCGCACTCTTTTTTACGCTCTTTGCATCGCCCATGCAGGCGGCGGAAAATTATTCTGATTTGATGAACCGGGCCGGCATGCAGCGGATGCTTTCGCAGCGGATTGCCAAAGCCTATTTTTACAACGGTCAAGGCATCTCGCAGAAGGAAACCGCTCATCAGCTCAACATTGCCGTGACACGTTTTCAATACAACCATGATGCTTTGAAAAAAGTCAGCAACAGCGAGATGCAGGACTTGCTCGGCATAGTTGAGACTATTTTTGCAAGCTACAAAGATTTAGTGAAAAAACCGTACAAAAAAGAAAATTCAGCTGCTGTTCTTGATTTAAGCGAGCAGCTGCTGAATGTCAGTCAGAATGCGGTTCTGAAGCTGGAAGAAATTTCAGGCGCGAAAATTGATAATATCATCAATATTTCAGGCCGCCAGCGGATGCTTTCGCAGCGGATTGCGAAATATTATATCGCCTATCAGGCTGGCTTTCAAGAAGAAAGCTATGTGGAGAATCTTGAAACGGCTGTATCTGAGTTTCAATCCGCGTTGAAAGTGCTGCGGGCAGAGAAAAGGAACACCGGGCGGATCAATTCGCTCTTAGATAAAATGCAGACCTTATGGGACAGGGTCGCGCCATATTTTCTGAAGATCCGCGAGAAAGGCAATCCCTCTCTCGTGCTGACCAGCACCGACGACATCAATCAGATCGCTGATGAAGTGACTGCCTTGTACGTGGAAGTTGCGGGGGCGGCCAAAAATTCGTCCCGCTGACAGAAGCTGTTTTTTTTCAGCCCTTCGGTGCCGCTCAATGCCTTGCAAAAGCGGCACTGAAGGGCATATTTTTTCATGTTGCGACACTATGATCCAATCCCGCCTGCATAAACTGCAAGCCTCGCTGCGGGGCCGCAATCTTGACGCAGTTCTGATCACCGAGCCAGCCAACCGCCGCTACCTGAGCGGCTACACCGCCGCCGACCACGGCATTCAGGAAAGCTCTGGCGTGCTGCTGATCTCCAAAAACGGCAGGCCGCATCTGCTCACCGACTCCCGCTTTGAGCTGCAAGCCCAAGAGGAGGCGCAGGGCTTCAAGGTGGAGCTGTATCGGAAAGGTCTCGCCGTGATGCTGAAAGCGCTGCTGCCGGATCTGAGTGTGCGGCGGCTCGGCTTTGAAAGCCATTATTTTCTCCACGCCGCTGTCGGCAGGCTGGAGAAAGCCTTGGCAGGCGCAACCGAGCTGGTTCCCCTCACCGGCTTGGTCGAGCGGATGCGGGAGGTCAAGAGCGAGGAGGAAATCAGCCTGATCAGGCAGTCTGTGCGGCTGAACGAGCGGATTTTTCAGCAGGTGAGCGGCACTGTCGCGCCGGGCATGACCGAGATTAAAGTCGCTTTGGCCATCGAGCGGGCGATGCGCGAGAACGGCGCGGAGCGGCCCAGCTTCGACACCATCGTCGCCTTCGGCTCCAACGCCGCCAAGCCTCATGCCGTGCCCACAGACCGGATTTTGCGGGAAGGCGAGATCGTCCTCATCGACATGGGGCTGATTTTGAACGGCTATTGCTCGGACATGACCCGCACCCTTTTTGTCGGCAAGCCGGACAGCCTTTTCTTGGAGCGGCTGCGGGCGGTGCGCAAAGCCCAGCTCGCGGCGGTCAAGGTGATCCGGGCGGGCGCGGTCTGCCGCGAGGTTGATCAGGCGGCGCGGCAGGTTCTCGACAAGGAGGGCATGGGCAAAGCCTTTGGCCACAGTCTTGGCCACGGAGTGGGCCTCGCCGTCCACGAGGCTCCCAGCCTCAACCCGCGCAACCGCAAGCAGCTGCACGCCGGAATGATTGTCACCATTGAGCCGGGCGTGTATTTTCCCGGCTGGGGCGGCATTCGGCTGGAGAACATGGCTGTGGTGCGCGAGGACGGCTGCGAGCTGCTGAATGAGGACAGCACCGGGCTGGATTTATAGCAGCGGCGAAGCCAGCCCGACAAAGAGGAAGCTGCATAGCGAGAGCAGGAACATCAGGGTGAAGAGGGCGCGGAGCGGCAGGGGAGGGAACAGCGGCCCGGTTCTCGCCAGCAGCAGGCCGAGCATCGGCAGCAGCGGCAGCATATAGCGGCCCTGCGGCTGGAAGTCTTTCGTCCATGAGGCCCAGGCCGCCGCCCCAACCAACAGCAGGCCGCAGCCGCTCAGATTGAGGAGGAGCAGCCGCTCCTCTGTCCCGCCCCGCAGCAGCACGGTCAGCGCGGCAAGGCCGCAGAAGAGCCAGCCGCTCCAGCTCATCAGCTCGTAATAGGCCGCGCTGGCCGCCACGCTGGCATGGCCATAGACCCCGTAAAAACTCCGCAGCACCTTGCCGCCCCAGCGGTATGCGCCGCTGCCGCTGAGCATCTCCCAAAAGCTCACGCCCCGCGCCCGCAGCTGAAGATGCGGATGTTGTTTGGCCAGCTCAGTGCTGGGCTTGTAGGCACGCTCCGCGTGCTCTTCCCGCAGCTGCTGAATCTTTGCCGCCTTGTTCCAGCCGTTGGCCGCAATGTCCGCCCCAGCCTGGAGGCTGAAGAGGGCCAAGGCGATTCCGCCGAGCGTAGCAGCCCGCCGCAGCGCGGGCCAAGTCAGCCGCTGCCGGAGCAGCAGCCCGTTGAGGAGGACAAACAGGGCGGCGAACACGACAAAGATGAGGAAGTTCTTCTTGATCAGCAGCAGCCCGCCCGCCAGCAGCCCCAAGGCGACAGCGGCCCGCCAGCCGCTTTGGCCGGAAAGATAGCGGCGGAGCAGCGATTCCGGCGCGGCAAGCTGCTGGGCGGCTATCAGGCAGAGGAAAAGGGCGAAGGCATCGGAATTGCAGGAGCTGAACACATACCACGCCTGCGGGGTCATGAGCAGGGGCAGAAAAATCAGGCGGGCGGGCGGCGAGCGGAAAGCCAGCAGGGCGAGGCAGCCGAGCAATAGGACATTGAAGAGCCGGTGCCGCTGATAGGCGGGCAGCCGGAACGGCTCAGTCAGCCAAGCGAATTTGCCGGTCAGGAAATAGGCGATTTCCCGTGAATTCAGTCGGGAGAAGCCGTAGCCACTGTAGCTGGCCGCGATTTCCGGCGCGTCTGCCGCCGGAGGCAGCCAGTGCCGCTCGTAATAGGCGGCGGCGGCGCTGTGCACCTGCTCGTCAGGATGACTGCCCGGACTGCTGCGCACAGCCAAGGCGGCGACCAGCAGCGTCACTCCGAAAAGCAGCAAAGGAATAGAGCGGAAGTCCTCGGCCAGCGGGGCAAGGTATCGCAGCAGCAGATGCAGGAGCAGAGCCAAGGCGATGAAACGGCCCGCCTCCGGCAGCCAGTCAGCAGGCGGCAGAGACGCGGGCGGCTCCACGGTCAGATGCAGGTCAGGATTGCCTGCTGCCGAGGTCACGCCCCAGCCAAAGCCCTCAATGAACGCGGCGGAGGTGACGTTCTGCCCTGGCTGGAAGCGGGTGAAATCCGCAGGGCTGACGAAGATCAAAGGCCGCAGGCCCGGCTGGCGGATGGTGATGCTGTGGAAAACCGCTGCGCCGGGTGCTTTGCCCATTGGGTCCAAGCGGAAATGACGGATGGCGCGGAGGTCGCCGAGAAAGAAGCCATGCTGGCTGCGGCCCAGCTTGAGCACCGCGCTGCCCATCCGGGAGCGGGAATAATCCTGTCCGGCCTCAGCCCAGTACAGCTCGACAGCGGTGTCATGGTCAACCGTGCAGTCTATCTCAACATAGGCCCGGTTGAAAAAGAAATGCTGCCAGATTACAGCGGCGGCGAGGAGCAGGACAAGCAGGGCCTGATGCCGCCGCAGCAGGTCAAGAAGACGCGGCATCAGGCCGCCGCCTCCCGCATCCGCATGAAGAGAACAAGGGCCAGCGCGTAGATCAGGACAGCGGCAAGCAGGGTGAGATTGAAGCCGAGATAGATGGAGATCAGCACGCTGGCAATGCCGCCGATGACCGTGAACAGGCCGTTCATGCCCCAAGCCCAGGCCACCGCGCCTTCTGGCTGCCTGCTCACCGCCAAGATGCCGAGCGGAAAGCACATGCCCATGAAGAAGCCCGCAGGCAATATGAGCAGCACTGCCGCTGCCACCCGGCCCCAGATGGAGAAGGCTAAGAAATGGCTGAAATAGGCCGGATACACGGCGATGAAAAGCAGGACAGAGAGAATGGTTCCGGCAAAGGGGAGCAGCCAGCGTTGCTGCGGGCTGATGCCCATCTTCCCTGAACAAAGGCTGCCCAGCGCGGCAGCGATCAGCATGGCGAAGACCACGGCGGAATAGGTGTGCAGCGGGAAGCCGATCAGCTTCATGAATATCTGGATGAAGACCAGCTCGACAATGATGAAGCCGCCGCCGAGGCAGGAGAAATAGCCCAGCGAGGCCAGCTTGCCTGGCCAGCGCGTCCGCCCGGCCTTGGAGAAGAGCAGCGGCACGAGCACAAAGAGCAGCGCGAAGAGCAGCGAGGCTGCCGAGACAATGACCAAATGCTCAAGATCATTCGGAACAACCCTGTCTGAAAGATACTGCGAGGAAAGCAGCCCAGCAGTGGAATAGTCCATGTATTTTTCAGGATAGGAGCGGTTGTACCTGTCCCAGCGTTTGCGCAGGAAGTTGAAATAAGGCCGGTTGTCGGTGGCCGCTGTCACCCGGAAAGGCACGAGGGCTGCCGTGGCTTTGGACAGCTCGCCGGAATAGAATTCGTCACTGAGCATGGACTGTTCCGGCAGAAACGGATCCTCAGCCAGCCGGGTGTGCCCCCGGAACCATGTGCGAAGCTGGGCGACTTCCGCCTCTGTCCACGGGGTCATGCGGATGAGCAGCGTGGGCAGGTTGTCGCGCACGCCGTCTTTGGCCTGAAAAACGAGGACATGGCGGCGAAAATCGATGCGGCCCATGTCCTTCCAGGCTTTGGCCGCTGTTGTCACCATGCGGGGATAGACGTGGTGGTTGATCTGGAGGATGCCGTCCGGCTTCAGACGCTGAAAATATTCGGTGTAGGCTTCGGCGGTTTGGAGGTAGGACGTGGCCATGGCCCCGCTGCCCGCCGCGATGCTGCTGGAGGTATGATTGCTGTAAATCTGGATGATGTCGTATTGTTTGTCCGAAGCCCGCAGGAAGCTGCGGCCTTCGTCCACATGCGCTGTCACGCGCGGGTCGTTGAAGATGCCGCCGTTGAAGTCCTTGTACAGCTCCTTGCCGATTTTGACGACAAAGCCGACCAGCTCGACCGCGTCCACATGCTTCGCGCCGAAGGTCAGGGCTGCCTTGGTTTCCTGTCCGCCTGCCGCGCCGATGATCAGCACCTCAGCACCGCTGTCCCGCTTCAGCCAGTGGCTGAGATAGACATTCTGGCCGCCGAAGTTGGAGGTGGTCGCATCCGGCAGCGCGGCCCGCAGGCGGGTGTAGTCGCCGTCAAAGGGATAAATGAAGCTCGACTGGGTGCCGCCATCGTAGGCGATGTGCTTGGCTCCGCCGGTATTGATCACATCAATCTTGCTGATCGCATCCCAATGGCTCACCTCCACAGTCTCCGCCGCAAAGCTCTCCAGCACGCCGCGCTTGGAGACGTGATGCCGGAATTCAAAATAGCGGTCCGCAGAATTGTCAGCGGTGAAGGATTTGACCAAAGGAATCGCAGCGGCGGCAATGCCCATAAGCGGCAGCAGCTTCGGCCACAATCTGCCTTCAGCCAGCAGTCCGGCAGTGATCCAGCAGAGGCCGCCGCCGAGGAAGAGCGCGCCTGCCGGGCCGATGTGCGGCAGGAAGGGAATCAGGATCAGGCAGCCAAGAGCGGCTCCGGCCAAGTCCCAGAAGTAAAGCCGCTGAATGTCCTTGGCATAGGCTGAGAAAATGATGGTGAAGAACAGGCCGGAGAGAAAGAACGGCGCGGAGAGCAGCAGATACATGGTCGCAAAGGCGGCGATGTCCTTGCCGGAGCTGGCTTGGATGTTGGCTAAATTGAGCGGCAGGCTGTTGATTGCGGGCAGCAGCGCAAGCAGGAAAAGGCCAAAAAAGAAGGCCAGACCGGCGAGCTTGGCCCGCAGCCGCCCGTCCTGCCGCACCGGCCAAAGGGACTGCTGCACGCCCGCCAGCCCGAAGCAGAACATGACCATGGTGATGATCATGTACGCCTTGTTGGCGTGCCAGATCACATCGAAAATCCGCACTAAGGCCAGTTCGGCCATCAGCGTGGTCAGGGCGATGAGGAAGAGGCTGAGGGCAATGTGGTTCATGCGGCGCAGTCCTGTGGCTGGGGTGAATGAAAAGAGTGAGGGATAGTACCCCATCGCCGAGGAGAGTTCAAGCTGAAGCGCGCCCGCTCAGATTTCGGTCAGCAGCGCCACCGCATGGCTGCTGATGCCCTCGCCGCGTCCGGCGTAGCCCATGCCCTCGGTGGTGGTGGCCTTGATGTTGACCGCCTCAGTCCCGCAGATCGCGCCGAGCCGGGCGCGCATCGCCGCCATGTGCGGGGCCAGCTTGGGCCGCTGACAGATCACGGTGATGTCCGCGTTCAGCAGGCGCAGCCCTTTTGCCCTGACCAAAGCCATCACCCGCGCCAGCAGCTGGCAGCTGTCCGCGCCCCGGTACTGCTCGTCGCTGTCCGGGAAGTGGCGGCCAATGTCGCCCTCGCCAAGAGCGCCGAGCAGTGCGTCCATCAGGGCGTGCACCAGCACATCCGCATCAGAATGGCCGTCTAGGCCAAGGTGATAGGGAATCTCCTGCCCGCCCAGAATGAGCCTGCGCCCCTCCACCAGCCGGTGCGCGTCAAAGCCGTGGCCGATCCGCATGATGCCTTCCTTCTGCCCGATCAGAGCGGCGGCAAGTGCCAAATCCTCCGGTCGGGTGATTTTCAAGTTCTGCTCGCTGCCCATGACCACGCTGACCGGAATGCCCGCGTGTTCAAGCAGTGAAGCCTCGTCCGTGCCGACAAAGCCGTTGGCCTCGGCCTGGCGGAAGGCCTGCTCCAGCAAAACGCGGGACGCGCCCTGCGGAGTCTGCGCCTGCCAGAGCCGCTCGCGGTCGACGGTGCGGAGCACAGTTCCGCTCGCAGCTTCCTTGAGCGTGTCCTTGACCGGCACTGCGGCGATCACCGCGCCGTGCTCGGCAATGCCTGCCAAGCAGCGGTCAATGATTGCTGCTGTGACCAAAGGACGTGCGCCGTCATGCACCAAGATCTGGCCAATGTCCGCAGGCAGGGCGGCAAGACCGTTGCGCACGGACTGCTGACGGCTCGCACCGCCTGCGGTGAAGCCGAGCTTGTCCTGCTGGGAAGGGGAAAGAAAAGGGAGGATCAGAGCCGCGCCGGACTGAAGCTGCTCCGGCGGCAGCACGGCGATGACCGCGTCAACCTTGGGATGATTGAGAACGGCCCGCAGCGTGCGGGCCAGCACCGGCATTCCGGCCAGCTCAAGGAACTGCTTGGGCACTGCCATGCCCATCCGGCTGCCGGAGCCTGCGGCGGGGATAATGACCCCGCATCTGCTGCTGCACATGAATCTGTTCTGCTTTTGGAGGATCAGAAAACTGCCGGAGCGGCATCGTCCGCACTCCGGCAGCGGTTGTCAGCTGCTCTTGAACTGCGCGACCAAAGCCTGAATCGACTCCTTCGCATCGCCGAAGTACATGCGGGTGTTGTCGTTGAAGAAGAGCGCGTTCTCGATGCCCGCAAAGCCCGGATTCATCGAGCGTTTGAGGACGATGACCGTCCGCGCCCGGTGGGTCTCGATGATCGGCATTCCGTAGATCGGGCTGGATGCGTCGTTCAGGGCTGCCGGATTGACCACGTCGTTCGCGCCGATCACCACGCAGACATCAACGCTGTCCATGCGCGGGTTGATGTCGTCCATCTCGATGAGCTGGTCGTAGGGCACGTTGGCTTCCGCCAGAAGCACGTTCATGTGGCCTGGCATCCGGCCTGCGACCGGATGAATGGCGTAGCTCACCTCGGTGTCGTTCTTTTCCAGTAGTTCGCCCAGCTCGCGCACAACATGCTGCGCCTGCGCTACGGCCAAGCCGTAGCCTGGCACAAAGACCACTGAATCAGCGGATTCAAGCATGTAATAGACATCCTCCGCCGATGCGGGCCGCACCTCGCCCTGCGCAGCCGCGTCGCCGCTCTTGGCTGCTGCGCCGCTGCCAAAGCCGGAGAAGAGCACATTGGCCAGCGAGCGGTTCATGGCCTTGCACATGATGTTGGTGAGGATGATGCCTGACGCGCCGACCAGCGCGCCCGCCACGATCAGCAGCTTGTTGGAGATGACGAAGCCTGCGGCGCAGGCGGCCAGGCCGGAGTAGCTGTTGAGCAGGGCGATGACCACCGGCATGTCCGCGCCGCCGATGGGAATGGTCGATGTCACGCCGAAGCCGAGCGCGACAAGGACGATCAGGATGAAGAGGAAATAGCCGAAGCCGGAGCCGGGACTGAGGCAGAATAGCAGGGCGGCAAGCAGGACAGCGGCGAGAATCGCGCCGTTGACCATGTGCTGGCCCTTGAAGAGCACCGGCTTCTGGGTGATTTTCCCGGAGAGCTTGCCGAAGGCGACCATCGAGCCGCTGAAGGTCACGCCGCCGATCAGAGCGGACAGGAAGGTGACGATGGCGATGAAGAGGCTGGTCTCGATCTGCTGGTGGTACTCGCTCCACGCTAACAGCAGGCTGGCGAGGCCGCCGAAGCCGTTGAACAAAGCCACCATTTCCGGCATTTCCGTCATCTGCACCTTGAAGGCCGCATACACGCCGACCGCGCTGCCGAGGAGAACGCCGAGGATGATCCACTTGTAATCCAGTCCGGCGGACAGCAGCGTGACAACAATGGCGATGAACATGCCCAGCGCGGAGAGCTGGTTGCCCCGCCGTGCCGTGGCGGGCGAGCCGAGCATTTTCAGGCCGAAAATGAACAGGGCCGCCGAGATGACATAGACGAAGTTGATGAGCAGATTCACTTGCCGCCTCCCTCAGTCTTGTCCTTTTTCTTGAACATTTCCAGCATCTGGTCCGTGACCAAGTAGCCGCCGACCACGTTCACCGCCGCGAAGGCCACAGCCAGCGTGCCGATCAGGGCGGCGAAGCCGTGCGCGTCGGTTTGCAGCGAGGCCATCGCGCCGATCAGAGTGATGCCGGAAATGGCGTTCGAGCCGGACATCAGCGGGGTGTGCAGGGTGGACGGCACCTTGGAGATCAGCTCGAAGCCGAGGAAAATTGCCAGCATAAATACAAAGGTCAGATACACCGCTTCCATTTCGTCCTCACTTGTTGATGATGCTTTTGTACATCTCGCTGACGATTTCGCCGTCGTGGGTGATCAGCGCGCCTTTGATGATCTCGTCGTTGCGGTTGAGGTTGAAGACCTTGGCCTTCTTGTCCCAGAAATGCTCGACGAAATTGCCGAGGTTGGCTGAATACATCTGGCTGGCGGTCTCCGCCACGCGGCCCGGCAGATTGCCGAAGCCGATCACCCGCACCCCGCCGATCTCCGTCACCTTGTCCAATTCCGCGCCCTCGACATTGCCGCCGCTCTCCACAGCCATGTCGATCACCACTGAGCCGGGCCGCATCTCGGCCAGCATCTTGCTGTCGATCAGGCGCGGCGCCGGGCGGCCAAAGAGCTGGGCCGTGGTGATCACGACATCAGCGCGGGCGCAGGCCTTGGTCATGCCCTCCTTTTGCAGGGCGAGCTGCTCCGGCGTGAGGGCCTTGGCGTAGCCGTCCTTGGTCTGGCCAGTCTCGCCGAGATCAATCTTGACGAACTTCGCGCCGAGCGACTTGACCTGCTCCTCGACCACAGGCCGCGTGTCAAAGGCCTCGACCACCGCGCCCAGCCGCTTGGCTGTGGCGATGGCCTGCAAGCCTGCCACGCCCACGCCGATGACAAAGACCCGCGTCGGTTTGATGGTGCCTGCGGGCGTGGTCATCATCGGGAATATTTTGTCCAAATGCTCCGCGCCGAGGAGCACCGCCGCGTAGCCCGCCACGTTGGCCTGCGAGGAGAGCACATCCATCTTCTGCGCCAGCGTGCTGCGGGGAATCATCTCCAAGCTGACTGCGGAAACGCCTGCCCGGCGGAGCAGCTCCACCAGCTCGCCTTCATTGAAGGGATCCAAGTAGCTGATGTGGATGCAGCCTTTTTTCATCAGCTCAATTTCGTCCGCAGGCGGCTTGCGCAGGCGAAGGATCATGTCGGCGGACTGGAGCAGCTCGCGGCGCGCCGCGCTCACAGCCGCCCCGGCCTTCTCGTAGTCCGCGTCCTCAAAACGGCAGCTCTGCCCCAGCCCGGATTCAATCACCAGCTCCGCGCCCAGCTTGACCAATTTTTCCGCCGTGGCCGGGATCAGGGGAACCCGCCGTTCCCCCGGACAGCTTTCCTTCATGACCGCAATTTTCATCAGCAGCTCCTTGGTTTTGTATAAACAATTTTGATGCGAAATCGTCTGCGGCATCCCCTCGGCAGGGCCGATGCTGCCTGCGCTTGCAAGAGGGCTGTTGTTTTGTACACGAAAAAAAGAGGAAAGACTACGGAAAACAACAAGGTGATGCGAAGGCGGCATCATGGCTCTCTTCGGCTGCGCTCAGGGAGCGCGTTTCTCTGCGAGCAAGTACCCGGCACCTGCCGAAAGACAGCGAAAATCCCTTGTTCTCGCCGCTGTTCTGGTGGTATTTTAAGGCCGCAATCATCTGAAGAAGGAGGAAAGCATGGCCTATAAAGTTCTGAGCTTCGTCAAAGCGGCGTGGATCAAGCCGCTGTGGAAGCGATTTTCGTGGCCTGTTGTTGAGACCATCTATAGGGTGCCTCGGAACATACCGATTTTACTGAAAGCATCATCGAATATAATTAGGAAATTACAATGCGCCAACTGCCAAAAATATCAATTTTTCAAGGTTCCTTGATGTTTTTCTGTGTATGGCATATTTCCGCTGGTCCGGCGTAAATCCTGAGCAAGTCTGGATCAGGCTGCTCAGATGGCTGACGGAGCCGTTTCATGAAGCGGATTTCTTTTTTTCTTGTGGCATAGAAAAAGAAATGTGCAGGTTGCAATTTCATTTCGTGGATTCAAGTTGTAAGTGCAACTTTTGCGGGGTTGAGAAAAGAGTGAGTTATGGTAACATGATGGCTCAATTCTCACCGCCAAGCAAGAGGAGCGCGCATGAAGCATTACACACAACTCAC
>NZ_JBLWEM020000052.1:0-75139 GCF_048287365.2 Candidatus Electronema sp. JC
ATCGGCATTCAGCGTCATCGCCCAAAAATTTCCAGCGCATATTCATGCTGTCACGTCGCATGGATTTGAATTGAAGGTGTTCTTGTTCATATTGGCCTATGGCATCGAAAAAACGATGTTATAGGTCACAACTTGGGTTATGGCTATAAGGAGCTGGGCGACAAGGCAGGCGAAGGCAGGACGCTGAACAACATCAGCCAGATTTACGATGCGCGGGGCGACTACCCCGCTGCCCTGACCTATCTGGAGCAAAGCCTCCGCATCATGCAGAGATTGGCGACAAGGCAGGCGAAGGCGCGACGCTGAACAACATCAGCGGGATTTACCATGATCAGGGCGACTACCCTACGGCCCTGAAGTATCTGGAGCAAAGCCTGAGCATCCGCCGGGAGATTGGCGACAAGGCAGGCGAAGGCGCGACGCTGAGTAACATCGGTGCGCTTCACCATGCCAAGGGCGACTACCCCGCTGCCCTGACCTATCTGGAGCAAAGCCTCCGCATCAGGCAGGAGATTGGCGACAAGGCAGGCGAAGCGGTGACGAGCTGGAATATTGGTATGATCTACAAAGAGCAGGGCGACCTTGCCAAGGCGGAGCCATACATGAGCCGCGCTGCGCAGCTTGAAGAGGAGATAGGCCACCCTGATTTGGAGAAAGACCGCGCGGCATTGGCAGCACTTCGCGCCCAGCTGTAGGGGCACGGCATGCCGTGCCCCTACAGTGGAAAAGGCCGCTTTCCCGGAGGAAAACGGCCTGTGGTCAGCGGCGGAATCCGCCCGGAGAGCTTACTGCTGTCCGGCTTGAGAGGTCAGCCATTTCAGCAACTTCTTCAGCTCCGCCAGCTCAATCTCTGTCAGCGGCTCAGGAGACGGGCAGCGTTTGTCGGTCTTTTGCAGGGCGGCGGTCAGTTTCACATTGTCAATGCCGTCGGGGAACACCACCGGCGGGCAGCCGTTGCCTTTGCCGCAGACCAGATCCCGCTGCGGCGCCGCATTGGTATGGCAGCCAAAGCAGGAGCCGAACATGTTGCTCACTTCCTTGCCGCCGCGCTGCTTGATCTTCACGCCTTCCGGCTGCACATCCAAGTCGAAGAATTCCCAGTCGCTGGTTTCCGGGCGCGCGCCTTTGTCTAATTTCACCATCGCCTCGCCGGGAATGAGCTGCAACACAGAGCCGGGAGGATAGATGCCGCCCGCCGCTGAGCTGGCCACCGCCTTGGTCGCGTCGAGCTGGCCGAGCAGATTGTCAACATAGACATCGCCGACTTTGGTCATCTGATGCAGGCAGCGGAACGAGGCTTCTGTGACCTCGACTTTCTTTGCCCCGGCCTCGGCAATGGGCGTGACTTTGCCGCCCGCTGAGGAGCCTGCCGCCGAATCGGCTGCGGCAGCTGTTTTGACTCCGCCCGCAGCTGCGGCCTGACTGAATGCCAGCGCCAGCACGCTGATCAGCAGGGCTGTTTTCATCGTCACCTTGACAATCATCTCTTTCCATCCTCCTTTTGGGGTTTGCTCAGTTGCCGGCAAAGCTGTTTTGCCGGACGAATGTTAACTGATATCCCACCAGGTGGCTTTTTGTCAAGGCGGTCGGGTAAAAAATATCACCGGCCTGTCCGCCGCCACGTCTCCACGGTGTAGGGAAGCGGCCCGGCGACGCGCTCAGAATGGATCAGCAGGAAAGGCGGCGACGGGAAGGGCGGAAAGAACGCGTCGCCGTCAAAAGGCTGGTCGAGGCGGCTGAGAAGCAGCGCGTCCGCTTTGTCCAAGGCCACGCTGTAGATCTGCTCGCCGCCAATGACAAAAATTTTTTCCGCCTTTGGTCCGGCGGCGGCAATCGCCTCTTGCAGGGAATGCGCGACCTCCGCGCCAGGAGCGGTGAACGCGATGTCCCGCGTCACCACGATGTTGCGCCGTCCCGGCAGAGGACGGGCAAGCGAGTCCCACGTCTTGCGGCCCATGATCAGCACATGGCCCATGGTGATTTCCTTGAAGCGGGTCAGCTCGCCGGGAATCTGCCATGGGATGCGGTTGCCCCTGCCGATGACTCCGTTGGCCGCCACAGCGGCGATGAGGATCAGTTCCATTGCCTGTCAGGCTCCTTCAAATTGTGTCATAACCGCTGGACAGCAGACGGCCCCAGCAGCATCTCTTCCTGCGCCGCCGCCGCGCTGGCTGGAACACGCTCCAGCCGCGCCGCCAAGATGACGGCTTCCTTCCCTGTCTCCAAGCTGCCAAGCTTGTTCAAGCCCAAAGCTGCTGCCCCGCCCAGCGTGGCCATGGCCAACAAAATATTCGGCGGAACGCCTGGCTGCTCCTCCGCCAGCAGGCGCAGTTCCCGCCATACAGACAGCTCCGGATTGCTGGCCAGGCTGTCTGTGCCGATGGCGGGCAGGATGCCGTGCCGCAGCAGGCTGGCCAGCGGCGCGGCGCCCACGCCCAGGCTGCGGTTGCTGCCCGGACAAAGGCAGACCTTCGCGCCGCTTTCAGCCAGCAGGGCGATTTCTTCCGCGTCAATATGCACGCAGTGGACGCAGAGCGTTCGGCTGTCCAAGAGGCCGTGCTGACGCAGATAATGAACAGCCCCTCCTGTTTTGCCGAGCGGCTGGAAGGCGCCGTCCCAAAGGCCGCGCTCTGTCAGGAAAGCGCGGAAGGGGCCGCCGCCGGTGCGCAGCAGCTCGATCTCCGCAAAAGACTCTGCCGTATGGATCGGAAAGACGTGGCCGAGCCGGTTTGCCCGCGCTTTCAGGCCGCGCAGCAAGGCAGGATGGGTTGAATACGGCGCATGGCCGGTGCAGGGCTGCTCTTCGCTTTCCTGCTGAAGGCGGAGCAGGGCCGCCGTCGCGCTGTCTGCCCGCAGGCCGAGATATTCCTTGAAGACCAACAGCCTGCCGCTGTAATCCGCTGCAAGCTGACTGGTCAGGCCGCTGTTGGAGATGTCGGCAAGGACGACAACGCCTTCCGCCTGTTGTGCCGCCAGCACCTGCCGTGCGGCTTGAAGAATTGTCGCCTCATCCGCTGCGGCTTGGCTGCGCGCTGCCAGCAGCCTTTCTATCCAAGCGGGAAAGGATGGCGGCGCAGGCTGCCGACCAAGCTGGCTGAGATGCGACAGCTCAAGGTGCGCGTGCGCGTTGATCAGGCCGGGCAGCAGCACGCAGTCCGGGTGATCAATCACCTGCGCGCCGGGCCAGCTTCGCCGGACTTCACGGAAAGGGCCGGCCGCTGCGATGATGCCTGCCTGAACCGCAATGCCGCCGTCGGCCACAGGCGGGCTGGAGACCGGCAGCAGCCACGGAGCGCGGCGGATGCAATGAGCTGATGAAAAGCGGGAAAAACAATCGCTCCGCAGTTGTGGCAATCTATTGAAACTGATAAAAAAGATTTATGCGTTCCGGCTCATCCTCAGGCACATGCCAATCAGCCGCCGGACTGACTTTTGACACCCAGCGCAACATGCTAAATTTAAATTGACAAATTGTCAATGGCTATAACAATGACTGCTGACCCGGCGGAAGATCTTGTCTGAGCCGCACAAAAACGTTTCTGAAATTGGCGGCCAGCATCCTGCGTTTAGTTTTGCCAGCCGCTTCGTCAAAGGTTAAACTGGCTTTGGACGCTGCGCTGAAAGAGCTTGCATGTCCTGCGGCAACTGACAGCGGCGGTTTTGCTGGCGGAATAAAATTTCAACTGATTGCCCGCTGTTCTGTTCCTCGCCGCTGCCGCGAGCGCGTCGGCCAAGCGGGCGGACAAAGGAGCTGAGGCATGGGAAAAAACGACAAGAAGCTGTCTGCGCTGGACGTTCTCCGCACAGGTCCGGTAATTCCGGTGGTGGAGCTGGGCAAGCCGGAGCAGGCTGCGCCGCTGGCAAGAGCCTTGCTGGCCGGCGGCATCCGGGTGATGGAGATCACCCTGCGCAGCGGGGCCGCGCTGGAGGGCATCCGCCGCATCGCTCAGGAACTACCGGAGATGCTTGTCGGCGCCGGCACTGTGCTGAACCCGGACGATCTGCGCTCTGTGGCGCAGGCGGGCGGACGCTTCACCATCAGTCCAGGTCTGACCCCTGCCCTGTTCGCCGCCGCCCACAACGGCCCGATCCCTCTTATTCCGGGTGTCGCCACTCCGTCCGAACTGATGCTGGCGCAAGAGCGAGGCTTCACCGCGTTGAAATTTTTTCCGGCGGAAGCGGCAGGCGGCGTGCGGATGCTTAAATCGCTGCACGGACCGTTTCCAAAAATCACCTTCTGTCCCACCGGCGGCATCGGGGAGGGCAATTATCAGGACTATCTGGCCCTTGCCAATGTGGCCTGCGTCGGCGGCTCTTGGCTTGCCCCGCCAGAACTGATTGAGCAGGGCGACTGGGACAGCATCAGCCGGCTGGCGGCGGCGACGCAGCTATAACGACACTGAAAATTCAACACCATGACCATGCAAGCACTCATCGGCCTAATCCTTGCCGGAGCACGTCTCAGCGGAGAAGACTTCCTCCGGCTCGCGGCGGAGGCCGACCTGCACCAGCTCGGCTTTCTTGCCGACGCGGTGCGGAAACGGCTCCACCCGGAGCGCGTCGTCACCTACGTGATTGACCGGAACATCAACTACACCGACATCTGCGTGTCCGCCTGCAAGTTCTGCGCCTTCTTCAAGGCGCCGGACGACCCGCAGGGCAGTGTCCTGAGCAAAGAGGAGCTGCTGACGAAAATCAGGGAGACGCAGGAGCTGGGCGGGACGCAGATACTGCTGCAAGGCGGGCTGCATCCTGAGCTGCCGCTGGCGTTCTACGAGGACATGCTGCGCTGCATGAAGGCGACCGGCATTCACATCCACGGCTTCTCGCCGCCGGAGATCTGCCACTTCAGCCAGCTCTCCGGCCTGCCGACGCGGACCGTGCTGGAGCGGCTGATGGCGGCGGGGCTGGACTCCATGCCCGGCGGCGGCGCGGAGATACTCTCAGACCGGGTGCGGCGACAGATCGCGCCGCGCAAGTGCTCGGCGGACGAATGGCTTGCGGTGATGGAGGAGGCGCACCATCTGGGAATGCGCACCACGGCGACGATGATGTTCGGCCACATCGAGACCTGGGAGGAGCGGCTGGAGCATCTGGAGCGGCTGCGCAGCCTGCAAGACCGCACAGGCGGCTTCACGGCCTTCATCCCCTGGCCCTTCCAGCCGGACAACACCGCGCTGGCCGATGTCGAGAAGACCTCCGGCCTTGCCTACCTGCGGATGCTGGCCCTCTGCCGCATCTACTTGGACAACTTCGCCAACATTCAGGCTTCCTGGGTGACGCAGGGGCCGAAGATCGCGCAGGTCTCGCTCTTCTTCGGCGCGAACGACTTCGGCTCGACCATGATTGAGGAGAACGTGGTCGCCGCCGCCGGAGTCAGCTTCCGCCTCTCGGAGCAGGAGATCAGGCGGCTGATCAGCGATGCCGGGTTCACGCCGCAGCAGCGGCTGATGGACTACCGGCCTGCGCATTGAATGTTGCAATCAGGACAGCTCAAAGCGCACGTTCCAGCCGTTGCGGAGGATGGTGTTGCAGACCGGGCTTTTCAGCTCCTGCGGCCTGAAGCGCCAGTCTTCCGGCGCGGTCTGCTCGAAGTTGCTGATGCCGAATTCCGGGCCGCTGCGCACGCAGCAGAAGAAGCGCGGCGCGGAGAGCAGTCCGGTGCGGACTTTGACCGGGCAGAGGGAGAAGTCCGCAGGCCGCACTCGGTCGCGCATGGTGACGGTGCGGGAAGCGGCATCAAAAGTCAATGTCAGCTCGTACTGCTGGCGCAGCCGGGCCAAGGCCATCCGCTGGCACCAGACCGGGTCGTCAATTTGCCAGCTCAGGCGGATGTTCCGCCCTTTCCTTTCCGCCCGCACCGGGTTGGGCAGCTCGTTCACGCCGAGGAGCATGAACTCCAGCACTTCTTGCAGCGTAGGCTCGCCTTCGCCGGGGAAAAACCAGGCGGAATGGATAATCCAACGGAAAAAGAAAGGACAGGGGAGCAGATAGAGCGCGGCCCAAGCGGCCAGCGCGGGCAGGAGGAAACGCAGCTCCACATGCGGCGCGACGATGAGCAGCGGCAGCAGGCTCAGGCCCCAGCCGAGCGGCAGGAGCAGGAGCAGGCCCACAGTCTTGGCGCAGGGGCGGCAGAGCATCAGGGCTGGCGGCAGGACTGGGGCAGAAAGTCGAGGCTGCCGCTGAAGCTGTCCATCACCGCCTCCATGCCCACGGGCAGAGCGTAGTTGTCCCGCTGATGCCCGGCAGGAAAGCCGCCCCAGACCGGGCATTTGACCGCCGCTGTCAGCTCCAGCGCCCGCTGCCAGACCTGCTCGTTGAGGCGGAGAATTTCCAGCCGGTCGTCGTGGCCGGGATCAAAGAGGCCGAGAATCAGGCCGGAGAGCTTGTCGAACAGACCGGCGCAGGCGAGATGGGTCAGCATCCGGTCTATTTTGTAGAGCGGCTCGGCGGTGTCCTCGAGGAAGAGGATGCGGCCTTCGGTCTGCGGCTGCCACGGCGTGCCGAGCAGATGGGTCAGCGTGGTCAGATTGCCGCCGGCCAGCCGTCCTTGGCTGAAGCCGCCGCGCAGGATTTCCAAGCCCGCAGGCCGGACGCAGGGCTGAAATTCGCCGCGCAGGCACTCTTGGAACCGGAGCACGGTGTCCCGTTCAGCGCGGGCAAGGGTGCTGATCATCGGCCCATGCAGCGTGACCACGCCGGTCTGCGCGAAGACTCCGTTGAGCAGAACCGTCAAGTCGCTGAAGCCGATCAGCCATTTCGGCTTGGCGCGGAGAAAATCCCAGTCCAGTCTGCTGATGAGCCGCAGGCAGCCGTAGCCGCCCCGCGCTGCAATCAACGCCTTGATCTCCTCGTCCGCCCAAAGCCGGTGCAGTTCGGCCAGCCGCTGCCGGTCGTCAGCGGCGAGATAATCCGGCCCGGAGCCGTCCGGCGGCTCGCAGCGGACATGCAGGCCGAAATCACGCAGAACTTGCAGGCCCTGCGCAAAACCTTCTTCGTCGCGCACCGGCCCGGCCGGATGAATAATGCCGACCGTGTCGCCGGGCTGAAGGCGCGGGGGCAGCAGCGGCTGGCGCATCAATTTTCCGCCTCCCGCAGGCTCCGCTCGTGGATCAGGCGCAGACCGGTCAGGGTCAGCATCGGATCAACAAACTCCACCGCCGCGCTGTAAGGCGTGATCAGCTCGGCCATGCCGCCGGTGGCGATGACATTGATTTTCTCTTCCGGCCCTGCCGCGCCGCGCTCCCGCATCTCCTTGCCCAGCAGCTCCGCCATCCGGTCGATCATCCCGCCGGAGCCGTGCAGCACGCCGGAGCGGATGGCATCGACCGTGCAGCCGCCGATCACCGCCTCTGGCCGCCCGTTCAGCTCGACGCGGGGCAGCTTGGCCGTGCGCTCGGCCAGCGCGTCCAAGGCGATGCCGATGCCGGGGCAAATCGCGCCGCCAAGGTGTTCCGCCTTGTTGCTCACGCAGTCGAAAGTGATGGCCGTGCCAAGATCAACAACAATCGCCGCCGCGCCGAAACTCTCCCAAGCGGCCACAGCGTTGGCGATGCGGTCCGCGCCCAGCTCCGCCGGATTGGCGGTGAGGATGCTCAGGCCGGTGTCTGTGCGGTGCGAAACAGCCAAGGGCGGGCTGACGCAGCTGGTCAGATATTTGCTGGCGAAGAGCAGCCAGGAGCTTTCCAAGGCAGGCACCACTGAGCTGACAGCAAAGGCGGTGATGTCCTCCTTCTGGATGCCGTCAATCTGGAAGAGCGAATGGTAGCGGATGGCCAGCTCGTCGGCGGTCTTGCCAGCGTCTGACTTGAGCTGCCACTGGTGAATAAGGGCCTGATCATAAAAAACGCCGGTCACGGTGTGCGAATTGCCGACATTGACTGCGAGAAGCATGGGAGTCTCTTGGGCTGGCTGTTTTCGTTGACGGAACGGTTCCGGGCCGGTGCAGAAGGAAGACCGGTCTTCAGAACAGATTGTAGCAGCAAACCGGGCGGAAAGGCAATGGCAACGCGGCAGGAAGAATTCAAAATCGGCGCGGCAGCGGTTCTTTAGGGCGCAAACATGCCACATGTATGCCGCCGCCCTTCCGCGCCCTAATTTTGTTGACAAAAGGCAGGCGCTGCCGTATGTTGGCCTAATCAGCGAAACTGTTTGCATCACCGCATGTTAGGGCCGCATAGAGCGGTATCATAACCGTCTGACAAGCAGGAGCAATGATATGCCGCGCTCAGAACGATGATCCGCAACGACTATGACGGCAGACTGGTGGATATTTTGGATGTGGAGGGGTAGAATAGGGGGCTGGAAGGGGTGGACGTTGGGGAGGGCGGGAGTTCTCCCCAACAAGGTGAGGGTGCCGCTCCGATCTTTTTCGTCATGGATAGAGTGCAATTTTCGATTACAAGTTGATATCAGCATGGATTCAGACCCATTTGATGGGTTTGGACCAAACAACATCCTTATAGATGTGGCATGTGATTTATTGAACCTGTCGGGAGAATAATTTAATGCGTCCTTTCGTAAAATGGTATGCACGAGCATGTAATTTTTCAGCATTATTTGCTATAACTGTACAAAGTTTTACTATTAAAAATCTTACAGCCTTGCAATTACCTAAGTGGCTTGCCTACGCAATACCATTTCTTGCAGCTACTACTACTTATATGCTTTTATACAACTTGTTGATCTGGTTCTACGAGAGAAAAGGTTGGAAGCTCCTCCTTAAAGAGTACAATATTAGCGGTAAATGGTACCACGAATATCGTTCTCCGGCAGATGCGTCATATATTCGCAGAGGCATTACAAATATTAGTCAAGGGGTTTGGCATATTAGCTTTAATGGCAAAAACTATGATGTAGATTTGAATCCGTTGTCACGAACTATGTG
Source organism: Candidatus Electronema sp. JC (assembly GCF_048287365.2). NCBI lineage: Bacteria > Pseudomonadati > Thermodesulfobacteriota > Desulfobulbia > Desulfobulbales > Desulfobulbaceae > Candidatus Electronema > Candidatus Electronema sp. JC. The sequence continues at coordinate 8,888 of NZ_JBLWEM020000052.1, forward strand.
GAAAAGCACTGCGGTCACGCTTGAGGACGATGGACGACTCGTGATTGCGTATGAAGCTCGCCGATCTGACCAAAGGAATCCAGTAGACACAAGTGTTCAAAAAGAAGGAATATTGACTGTCACTATAGATCGAGATGAAAAAAATTACGCAGTTACAATGACTGGTATATTCCAAGATGCATGGCCTTCAAAAAGGCGAGGCACTATCACGTGGTGGAAAAATACAGACTGGTCTCAAGAGATAGATCGACAATAGAGCCTTAGATAAGTGTCGTAGCAGCAATGTTCATACATGTTGAGCAGGCAAAATATCTTGATGGCTACAAAGTATGGCTGGCCTTCAATGATGGCGCAGAAGGTGAAATAGACTTGTCGTCTGAATTACATGGCGAGATATTTGAACCGCTGAAAGATGTGTCGTTTTTCAAGTCATTCACCTTGGACGGGCATACCCTGTCATGGAGCAACGGCGCAGATTTTGCCCCTGAGTTCTTGCGTGAGCAAGTACGCTGTATTCGGAAAGAAACACATATATGACGGAGAGCCTCCGAAATCGTCCCCTTGCCGAGCGGATGCGGCCACGCTCTTTGGCTGACTTCGCCGGACAGGAGCACTTAGTCGGCAAGGGCAGACTGCTGCATGATCTGATCAGCGGCGGCAGGCTGCCGTCACTGCTTTTGTGGGGGCCGCCCGGCTCTGGCAAGACCACGCTGGCCAACATTCTTGCCAGCAGCGTGCGGGCTGATTTTGTCTTCTTCTCCGCAGTGCTCTCCGGGGTGAAGGAAATCCGCCAGATCGTGCAGCAGGCTGAAGCACGACGGCAGGAGGCGGCCACGGTTCTCTTTGTCGATGAAATCCACCGCTTCAGCAAGAGCCAGCAGGATGCCTTTCTCCCACATGTGGAGAGCGGCCTGCTCACCCTGATCGGCGCAACCACCGAGAATCCCTCCTTTGAAGTCATCGCCCCGCTGCTGTCCCGCTGTCAGGTACTGCTGCTCAAGCCGTTGACTCCTGAGCACATTGCCCAGATCCTGCGCAGAGCTTTGGACGATGCTGAACAAGGGCTTGGCGGGCAAGGACTGACTGCTGACGAGCAGGCTCTTGAGCTGATTGCCCAGTTTGCCGAGGGCGACTGCCGCCGCGCCCTCAACTGCCTTGAAACAGCGGCGGCTTTAGCCATGAAGAATAGCACAGGACGCATCAGCACTGAGATTGTTGGCGAGGTACTGCAAGAGCGGACGCTGCGCTACGACAAGAGCGGCGAGGAGCATTACAATCTGATCTCGGCCCTACACAAGAGTCTGCGCGACAGCGACCCGGACGGGGCCTGCTACTGGCTGGGCCGGATGCTGGCTGGCGGTGAGGATCCGCTCTACATCGCCCGCAGGCTGATCCGCTTTGCCAGCGAGGATGTCGGCATCAGCGATCCGAGGGCTTTGGAAGTGGCTCTGAGTTGTCGCCAAGCGTATCATCTGCTTGGTTCGCCGGAAGGAGAACTTGCCTTGTATCAGGCTGTGGTGTATCTTGCCACCGCGCCGAAGAGCAACGCCTTGTATATGACAGAAAAAAAGGTGCGGGCGGAAATCAGGCAGAGCGGCTCGCTGCCGGTGCCGCTGCATCTGCGCAATGCGCCGACCAAGCTGATGCAGGACTTCGGCTATGGCAAGGGCTATCAGTATGCGCATGATCAGCAGGACGCATTGACTGCGCAGGAGCATCTGCCGGAGCAGCTTGCAGGCAAAACCTTCTATCAGCCCACAGAGCGCGGCTATGAGGCGGTGGTCAAAGAGCGGCTGCTCAAATGGCGGGAGCTGCTGCGGCAGCGGACAGGCAAGCGGCGCGGCTGACTTGAAGGCTGTGTCTCGAAAAATCAAAAAAGCGTCGGCATCGTCCAGATAGACGGTGCCGACGCTTTGTCATCGCGCTGCAACTTTCTGAATCAGGCCGCCAAAGCCTTGTCCAAGGTCTTGGCCACCTTGTCCGTGATCAGCCCGTCAATGTGCTCGCGCGTCCAAACGGCATCTTTGCGCACCGCCTTGCTGGCATTGCCGAAGCTGACCCGCACTTTCTGGTCAGACACCGCAGCCAGGGCCTTTTCCAGCCGCTGCCGCAGCTCGTCCTGAGACAAGCCCTCCGCCTTGCCTAACGGCCCCAAATCCCGAATCTGCTCGGTGAAGCGGGTGATCAGCTTGACAAAACGCGGCGCCTCGGCAGCTGAGGCCCATTCCAAATCATAGCGCTCCTTCCTGATGCCGACATCCTCCAGCACCTTTCTGACCAGCGCATCCACACCCATCGCGTCGTAATTACCAACCTGGTAATGGCATTCTCCGGGTTGTCACCCGCCGGTAAAGATGCCGTCCGCGCCCTCGATGAAGCCGCGCAGGATGAAAGCCGGATCAACGCGGCCTGTGCACATCACCCGGATGGTGCGCAGGTTGGGCGGATACTGGAAGCGGGACACGCCTGCCGCGTCGGCTGCCGCATAGCAGCACCAGTTGCAGAGGAAGCCCAGAATCTTGGGATTGAATTCGCTCATGGTATATATACCTCGAAAGGGTTGATTCGCCGTAAGGGCGGTTCGCGAACCGCCCCTGCAATATTCACGCCGCAACCGGCTCCTTCGCCTTGACCGCCGTGCCGCCAAAGGCCGCGATCTGATCCATGATCTGCTCGTTGGTGAAACCGCCCATCGCGATGGCGAAGGTTGGGCAATGACTGGAGCAGATGCCGCAGGCTTTGCACGAGGCGGCGATGGTGCGCGCCTTGCGCTTGCCGTCCTCGCCCTTGATCATCTCGATGGAGCCGAAGGGGCAGAGGCTGGCGCAGAGGCCACAGCCGATGCACTTGTCCTGCTCGACCACAGAAACGATGGGATCAACCGTGACCGAGCCTTTGACCAAGGGAATAGCCGCTTTAGCCGCCGCCGCCTGGGCTTGGGCGATGGTCTCGTCCACCGGCTTGGGGCCGTGCGCCGCGCCGCAAACATAGATGCCGGCAACCGGCAGCTCCACAGGCCGCAGCTTGACGTGGGCCTCCAAGAAGAAGCGGTCAGCGGTCAGCGGCACCTTGAGCAGTTTGCTCAGTTCCTCGGTGCCGTCCGGGACAAGGCCGACCGACAGGGCGACCAGCTCCGGGGCCATTTCCAGCTCCTCTTGCAACAGCGGATCAAAGAAGCGGACGTGGGCTGCACCGTCCTGCTCGAAGACCTGCGGCTTGCGCTCCAGCTCGTAGGGGATGAAGAGCACGCCCTTGAGCCGGGCCTCGCGGTAGGCATCCTCGGCATAGCCGTAGGTGCGCATGTCGCGGTAAAGGACGACCACCTGGCTGGCCGGATTCAGCTCCTTGATGCGCAAGGCGTTGCGCACCGCCTGCGTGCAGCAGGTTTTCGAGCAGTAATTCAGGCCGTCGCCGCGTGAACCGGCGCACTGAATCATCACCACCGAGGCCGGGGCCTCACCTGCGGCCAGCCGCTGGCCCAGCTCGCTCTGTGTGAGGACACTGCTGTGTTCGCCGAGCAGATACCCGGCTGGCCGGTTCTCATGGCCGCCGGTGGCGATGAGCATGACCCCGTGATCAACTGTGTGTTTCGTCTCCCCGCCTTCGCTGATCACCGAGGAGAAGTTGCCGATGAAGCCGGAGAACTCGGTCAGCTCGGCGTTGGTCAGAACATCAACCAGCGCGTTGCCCTTGACCTCAGCGGCCATCTGCTCCAGATGCGATGAGCCGCCGCCCAAGACCGGCCCTTTCTCCACCAGTGTCGAGGGGAAGCCCTGCTGGGCCAAGGTCAGGGCCGCTGTCATTCCCGCAATGCCGCCGCCGATGATCAAGGCGCGGCGCGTGACCGGCACCCGCTGCTCCGGCAGAGGCCGCATTCCTCTGGCCTTGGCAACAGCCATCCGCACCAAGTCTTTCGACTTGTCGGTGGCTGCCGCAGGCTCGCCAGCATGGACCCAAGAGCATTGATCGCGGATGTTGACCATCTCGATCAGGCAGCGGTTGAGGCCCGCATCGCGCAGGGTCTCCTGGAAAAGCGGCTCATGCGTGCGCGGCGAGCAGGCGGCGATCACCACCCGGTTCAGGCGGTGCTCGATGATCTGCTCCTTGAGGGTCTGCACTGCGTCTGCCGAGCAGGAGTAGAGCGAGTCGGTATGATAGACCACGCCCTCCATGCCCTCGACCGAGTTCTCGACCTTGTTGACATCCACCACCGAGGCGATATTGATGCCGCAGCGGCAGACGAACACGCCGATGCGCACTTCCTCATCCATCGGCTTTTCTTCAGGATAGGACTTGTGAACAATGCCCATGCCGCGCTGCTGCTCCAGCATCCCGGCAGCAATGCCTGCGGCTGCGGAAGCCTGAGTGACGGATTCGGGAATATCCTTCGGCCCTTGGAAGGCTCCAGCGACTATCACTCCCTCAACCTGGGTCTTGAGCGGAGCCAGTGTCTCAGTCCGGGCAAAACCGTACTGATTGAGGGCGATGCCAGTGATGTCAGCAATCTTCTGTCCGTCTTTTGGAGCTTCCAGACCCACCGAGAGCACAACCAGATCAAATGCCTTGAATTGATGGCCGCCGTCCAAGGTGGAATAGGTGAGCTGGAGGCGGTTCTCCCACGGCGTGACCCCGGCGACCTTGGCCCGGATGAACTTGATCCCCATGCTCTCCGCCCGCTGCCGGGCCTTGTCGAACTCCTTGCCCTGGGTGCGGATGTCCATGTAATAAATGCTGATCTCCACCGAGGGATCGTGCTCCTTGGCCACCATCGCCTCTTTGATCGCATACATGCAGCAGACCGAGGAGCAGTAGCCGTTGTCGCAGCCCAAATCCCTTGACCCCACGCACTGGATGAAAGCGATGGAGTGCGGATGCCGTCCGTCGGAGAAGCATTTCATCTCGCCGAGGAACGGCCCAGAGGCGGTGGTCATCCGCTCGAACTCCACCGAGGTGACGACATCAGGATGCTGGCCGTAGGCAAATTTGGCCAGCGTCTCCTCATTGATCCTGCCGAAACCCGGCGACAGCACCACTGCGCCGACATGCAGCTCAAACTCCTCCGCCTGCTGGCTGAAGTCAATGGCGTGACTCTGGCAGACTGGCACGCAGATTTGGCAGGTGCCGTGCTGCACATGCAGACAGGCAGCCGGATCAATGTAATAGGTGGCAGGCACAGCCTGCGCGTAGTCAATGTGAATCGGGCGGGTTAGAGCCAGCCCTTCGTTGTAGGCATCCTCAAGATGTTTGGGGCAATACTGGGTGCATAAACCGCAGGCCGTGCATTTGCCTGCGTCAATGTAGCGCGGACGCTGCCGCACCTTGACTGTGAACTCGCCTGGTTTTCCATCCAATGCCAGCAGATCGGCATTGGTGACCATCTCAATGTTTGGAGACCGACCGGCCTCCACCAATTTTGGCGCGAGAATTCAAAGCGAGCAGTCGTTGGTCGGAAATGTCTTGTCCAACTGCGACATCACCCCGCCGATCACCGGGGCTTTGTCGAGCAGATAGACGTAATATCCCAGCTCAGTCAGGTCCAGTGCGGCCTGTATGCCGGCGATGCCGCCGCCGACCACCAAAACTGATCCGGCCTTGTGTTGCAGCGCTTTTCCCATTGCAGCCTCCAATGTGATGTTGTGAAAAAGATAAGGTTTTTTTCGTAATTTTCGCTGACAGAAATGCGGCCAGACTCCGCAGGCCGCAACTGTCGTTTCGCACAGCAAAATTGCAATTTATCGTGCGAATAGTGCCATATTCATAGCAAGATTGCAAAGGGAAAAGCAGACTGCGCGGGAAGCGGGCTGTTTCAGCGGTACAGCAGCTCCCCGTTCTCCTGCTCCTCCAGCCCGACCAAGGCGATGCCCGCCTTGTCCGCAGCGGCGATCATTGCCTTGCGGTCAAAGATCAGGGACTGCCCCGCTTCGGCGGCCAGCACCGCCCCTTTGACTGAGGCCAGCGTCTCAATGGTCTGCACGCCGGTGGCAGGCAGATCGAAGCGGAAGTCCTGCCCCGGCTTCTTCAGCTTGATCACCACCGCCCCGGAGCCTGCCAATTCCCCACCCCGGCGGATGGCCGCGTCCGTGCCTTCAATAGCCTCGACCGCGAGCACGCTGCCGCCGCGCACCACCACGCACTGGCCGATGTCCAGCCTGCCGATCTCCCGCGCGATCCGCCAGCCGAAGCGGATATCCGCCCACTGCTCGCTGGTCGGGTTGCGCCTGCCAAGTATGCCTTTAGGAAAAAGGAGATGCTCCAGATAGCAGGTGGAGGGCAGCACGTGAATCCCCTCCTCTTCTAAAGCACCGGCCACAGCCCGCAGGATGCCGTCGTCCAGCTTGCTGTCTATTTTATTCCAAAGGCTGAGGCCCTTCAGATCAGGGAGGATGTCGCGGAAAATGCGGGTCTTGGTGATCGTGCCGCAGAACACGGTCTCGCTCACGCCCTGCGATTGGAAGAACTTGATGATCCTGCCAAGCTGGCCGAGCTTGACCCAGCAGCAGACATCGGCCCGCTGCTCCAGCTCCGGCGCGGTCTCATGCTGATGGCAGACAGCGGCCACACTGCGTCCGCGCTGCCGGGCCGCCTCGGCGAAGAGCAGCGGAAACTGGCCGCCGCCCGCGATCAGGCCGACAGGTGCCGTCATCACCCCTCTTCCGTGCGCTTGACCACGCCGCGCTTGCTGGAGCGGAAGAAGTCCACCAGATGCAGGGCTTCCGGCGAGTCGGCCAGCTCCTGTTCGGCCTGCGTGAGCGCGTCTTGCAGCACCACGTCCGGGGCGGCGCGGAAGATGATCTTGAAGGCCTGCTCGATGCGGTCGATGGCCTCGCGGCTCATGCCGCTGCGGCGCAGGCCGATCTTGTTCACGCCGGTGATCCGCATCTGATTGCGGGTGCCGGCGAGGATCACATAGGGCGGCACGTCGAGCGAGATGCCGGACATGCCGCCAATGTAGGTGTGCGCGCCGATGCGGCAGAACTGATGCACAGCCACCAGCCCGCCCAAGTTGGCATGGCTGCCGACCTCGACATGCCCGGCCAGCGTCGCCACATTGGACATGATCACATGGTCGTGGAGAATGCAGTCATGGGCCACGTGGCAGTAGGACATCAACATGCAGCCGCTGCCGATCACCGTTCTGCCGCGTCCGCCTGCGGTTCCCCGGTGGATGGAGACATACTCCCGGATGGTGTTGCCGTCGCCGATGAGCAGCTCGGTCGGCTCGCCTTGGTAGCGCATGTCCTGCGGCGGCGAGCCGATGGAGGAGAAGGAGCCGATGTGGTTGCCTTGGCCGATGCGCGTGGGGCCGCCGATCACCGCATGGGGATCGATCACGGTGTCCGCGCCGATGGTCACGTCCGGGCCGATCACGGCATACGCGCCGACAGACGCGCTGGGGTGCAGCTCCGCCTTGGGATCAATCACGGCGGCGGGATGAATGGGCATGGTTCTGTCCTTTGCGGATCTCAGGCGAAGGCGGCCATCAGTTCGGCTTCAACCGCCAGCTCGTTGTCAACATAGGCTTTGCCAGCCATCTTCGTTATTTTCCCCTTCTGCTTGAGCATCTCCAGCTTGTAGACGATCTGGTCGCCCGGACGCACCATGCGGCGGAAGCGCACCCCTTCCAGCCCGGCGAAATAGAAGAGCTTGCCCTTGGCATCCCCGGCGGAGAGATAGGCCAGCACCGCCCCGGTCTGCGCCAGCCCTTCCAGCATCAGCACGCCGGGCATGACCGGCTCGCCGGGGAAATGCCCCTGAAAGAACGGCTCGCCCATGGACACATTCTTCAGGCCAGTGATGGTCTTGCCGCGCTCAAAGTCCAGCACCCGGTCAATCATGATGAAAGGGTAGCGGTGCGGCAGCAGGTCGAGTATCGCTTTGATGTCCAAGGAGGACAGGGCTGCCGCTTCTGCGGTTGGTTCGGTCATAATGATCTTGAGAAGTCTGTTGCTGTTCAATGCGCCCGCCCGGCAGCGCCGGAGAGCATCGGGCGAGGCTTTGCAAGAGTGTCGGGCGAGTCTCCCGCCTTCCCTCGCTCGAGGGAACCGAAGAGACTCGCTCGATGCTCTCTGATTGTCTCGCTCGACGTTTTCAAAATTTGTCGGGCGACAAATTCTGGCGGCCTCACTGCTGGCCGCTCAGTTCCTCCACCTTCTTGCGCAGCTGCCGCAGCTCCTTGAGCATCTCCGGCAGACGGCTGAACACAGCGGAGGCTTTTCCCCAGAGCTTGATGTCAATGGCGGGCACGCCGCCGACCACCGCGCCCTTTTTCTGATTGTTGTGCACCCCGGCCAGGCCCGCGACCATCACCCCGTCTTCCAGATGGAGATGGCCGGAGACAGCGGCCCGCGCCGCCAGCACCACGTTGCGACCCAGCACGGAGCTGCCCGCCACGCCTGACTGGCCAACAAGGATGGAATTCTCCCCGATCACGCAGTTATGGCCGACCATGACTTGGTTGTCCATCCGCACGCCGCGCTTGACCCAAGTCACGCCGAAGGCGGCCCGGTCCACGCAGCTGTTCGCGCCGATCTGCACGTCGTCGTCAAGGCGCACGGTTCCGACCTGCGGCTTGCTGACATGCGCGCCTGTGGCCGGGTCTGTGGCGAAGCCGAAGCCGTCGCTGCCAATGATTGCGCCGTGATGCAGCACCACCCGCTTGCCGAGAATGCAGCCGCGCGCCACCACCGCATTGGCATGAAGAACGCAGTCGTCGCCGATCTGGACATCGTCGCCAATGACCACGCCCGGCGCAATGCTCACCCGCTCGCCGATGCGCACGCGGTCGCCGATGCAGGCCAAGGCACCGATGCTGACCTGACTGCTGATCACGCAGTCCTGACCGATCACCGCCCGCTCGTGAATGCCAGCCGCTTTGAACGGCTCTTCCAGCAGCCAGCAGTGAATGCGGGCCGCCGCCAAGTCCACGTTGCTGACTTTGAGCAAAGGCAGCCCGTTGCCGCTGAAATCCAGCGGCGCGATGCAGGCCGAAGCACGGCTCGCGGCCAGCTTGTCCGCCAGCTTGCTGCTGTTGATGAAGGTCAGCTGGCCCGGCTCCGCCAGATCGAGGCTGTTCATGGCGGTGATGACGGTGTCGCCGCCGCCTTCGACTGTTCCGCCGACCAGTTCGGCCAGCTCCGCAAGACGCGCTGTTTTCATGGTGTTCCTCTTATATAGCGAAAAGGGCGGCCACGACCGCCCTTGCGGGATGCACTGCCCAGCAGAATAGCGTATTTATCGCTCAGGGTAAAGGAAAACAGCGCGCCGCCTTGCATCGAAGGCGGCCAGTTCCTCCTGCCATGACCGCTCCAGTCCGATCATGTCCGCGCCGTTCTCCACAGCCTCGCGCACGGCACGGTCGCCCAAGATCAAGTCTATTGGCAGCTTCTCGTATTCGTACTCATAGGGAGGCTGCTTCCAAGCAAAGTCCTGCGGACATACATGCAGCAGTGCCTCCAGCAAAGCAAGACTGAGCCGGTACGAAAGGAAGCAGCTTGGCTCCGTGACATGAATATGGAAGCCTGCGCAGGACTGGCCTGCCCACTTGCCGGAAGTCGGCTCGAAGATGATCGGGCGTAGAACACAGCCGGGCAGCTCGGTCCGGCAGAGCCGCTCCAGCACATCCTGCGGCCTGATGAACGGCGCACCGACCAGCTCGAACGGCAGCGTGGTGCCGCGCCCCTCAGAGACATTAGTTCCCTCCCAAAGCACTTGGCCGGGATAAACCAGCGCGGTCAGCGGCGTGGGCATGTTGGGTGAAGGGAAAACCCAAGGCAGGCCGGTCTCAGCAAAGAACATCGAGCGCGTCCAGCCCTGCATCTTGATCACATCAAGATCGGCGTGAATGCCGTCGCGGTTGCAGAGCAGAGCCAGCTCGCCCATAGTCAGGCCGTGGCGCATGGGTATCTCATGCAGACCAACAAAGGAGCGCAGCTCCGTCCTGAGCAGATTGCCCTCCAGCCGCCCGCCGATGGGATTCGGGCGGTCAAGAACAACAACCTTCTTGCCGCTTGCCGCTGCTTGCCGCAGACAATAGACCACCGTCCAGATAAACGTATAAACCCGCGTGCCCACGTCTTGCAGGTCGATCAGCAGGATGTCAAAGCACTCGAACATCGCTGCGCTTGGCTCGCGCGTCTCGCCGTAGAGCGAAAAGACCGGCAGGCCCGTGGTCAAATCGCGGCCATGCCCGGACTCAATCATGTTGTCCTGCTTTTCACTGAAGAAGCCGTGCTGCGGTGAGAAGAGGCAGACTAACTGGCCGGGAAATGCCTGCATGATCAGATCACGACTGTGCCGGAAGCGGCTGTCGGTGGAAGCCTGATTGCAGAGCAGAGCCAGCCGCTTGCCGATAAAGGAACGCGGTGGCGCGGCAATGAGTTCTTCGATGCCGAGGGTGGTCACTCAGTCACCTTGCGACGATCCAGATACGCGTCCATAGCCTTCTGACCGGCAGCAATTAGCGCATTGCGGCGTTCGTCATTCATATCAAATTCGGTGGTGCCGTAGCCTTTCGCAGGCAAATGACAGATAAGCTGTTCGTTGTTTCTTACTTCCTCGTTGTCACGCGAGGTGCGCATGGTGTCAACCAGCCGGTCTATCCGTTGAATTGTTTTCAACTTGTCGGAGAATCCTGCTTTCCTTGTCTCAGGCTGGCCAAGCACGCGAAGGGTTTCGTCAATCAGAAGACCAACAGTTCCTGCTGCATGAGCTGATTCGTCGCCCATTATCTTCTCTTCTTCACTTCCTGCACTAGGCTGCTTGTCAATCAGGGCAATGGGAAAGTTTGACAGCAAGCCGCCGTCAACAATGCGATGACTTGCAATCGAGCTGCCAAGATATGTTCCCCATTCTTTCCGCCAGAGAACTTCGCTCCATATGAAAGGAATGCTCATTGACATCCGCACTGCCCATGCAACGGGGCAGTCTGGCGCGGTGCGATGATTCAGCACCAGCATATTGTAGTCTGTTGTATCTGATGCGACCAGGGAGAGGTCAACTTTTGTTCTGCTGTAAAGCTCGGACAGGGTTATTTCTGGATCATATCCTTTTCTCTGTATCTTCCCTTGCATCCAACGACGGAATTCTTCTCCGGCAAACACACCGCCGTATTCAACAAAGTTGAATAACTGACGATACGCAGGGATATGCAGCAGCGTGTCCAGCAGGTTCTTTTTGATCCAAGAAGAAACAATAAAGAGCAAGCTGTCTAAATTCATGCTGTTGAACATGCCTAATGTGTCGCTGGCCTGAATGCTCTCATCGCTGAAGAAATTTTTCTCAGGGACATCTAAAAAGGATGCAAAGATGCTCTTGCTGCCTTTCTTCTCATTGACTGCTTCAGATAATTCATCCGGCGTGAAGCCAGCAGCCAGCAGCGTGGCTGTGATCGCTCCAGCGGAAGTTCCAATTAAACGGCGGTACGTGCAGCCTCTTTGATTAAACGCCTGCATTGCTCCAACGAAAACTGCGCCTTTAGCTCCGCCGCCTTCAAAGACCAAGTCATACATTTTCTCAGACATTTTTCATCTCCAGTTTGATGGTTAAGAAAGATGAGACAGCAAAATTCTTGCTCCTATGCCAACTAAAATCAACCCGCCGACCACCTCCATGCGCTTGCCAACCTGCGTGCCGACTTTCTTGCCAATCATGATGGCGAGCGTGGAGAGCAGAGCGGTGATGATGCCGATCATCGCCGCCGGATACCATATAGTTACTTCCAACATGGAAAGGCTGAGGCCAATGGCGAGCGCGTCAATACTGGTGGCGAGACTGAGCAGCACCAGCGTCAGGCCGCGCGTGGGATCGCTGGCAAGGCTTTCCTCGTGCCCAGCGCTGAGGCCATTGTAAAGCATCTTGCCGCCGACAAAGGCGAGCAGGGCAAAGGCGATCCAATGGTCAAAGGCGGCGAACGAGGCGGCGAAGCGGACTCCAGCCAGCCAGCCGAGCACTGGCATCAGGGCTTGGAAGAGGCCGAAATGGAAAGCAAGACGGCAGGAGGAACGGGCATCTTGAACAAAACCAGCGGCAGCGGCGGCCAAGGAGACTGCCGCTGCGTCCATCGCCAGCCCGCAGGCAATGATGACGATTTCAAGAAAGCTCATCGGATCGCAGACCTGTCATATGCGCCCAGCACCCATTCTGGATGGCAGGAGAAAACATACTGGTATGTATCCCCAATACATGCAGTATTGTACCGCCAATACATGCCAGATGGTTTCGGCGGCAGATGCGTGATGGATATTCGGCAGCATCCTGCACGGATGCTGCCTTGGAAGTTTGGACAGCATAGCCGATCCGCCGCCGCCCGTCAATGCGCGGCACCGTGCTGCCGCTTGGAAAAAAGGGTGATTTTTACGGCCAAACATGCTAAAGGAGAAGGCGGAAGATTCGACACCGCAGCTTTCTCCACGACAACATGGCTCAGGCGCTCTCACAAAAGAAACGCAGTCTCGGTGTGCTGATCGGCGGCTCCGGCCTGATCGGCGGCACCCTTGCCTATTATTTCAAGACGCAGGCCCCGGATGATTTCGACATCCGCGCGCCCAGCTCAAAGAAGCTCTCTGTGCGCAATGCGCAGGACATCATTGTGTATCTCAAGAGGGCCAGGCCGGACTTTGTCATTAACGCGGCTATGGCCTCGCTGGATTCAGACGCGCAGTTAGCCTTTGAGGTCAACTATCTTGGCTGCGTTAATCTGGCGCGGGCATGTTGTGCCCTGAAGATTCCCTATATTCATTTCAGCTCCGCAGCTGTCCTGCCGCACGGCGAAAACTTGGCTGAGGAGGATCAGCTGCCATTGACACCCGGCCTGAGCAACTACGCCAAATCCAAGCTGATGGCCGAGAAGACCCTGGAGCACATGATGCGGCATCAGGGGCTGGACTGCACCATCATCCGGGTGTCGATTGTCTATGGCGAGCACGACCACAAGATTCAGGGCTTTCATCGGCTGCTCTTTGCTATTGCTGATGAGGCCGTGCCTTGTCTCTTCACTAAGCGGGGTGTACAGCACTCCTACACCAGCGCGGCCAAGATTCCTTATTTTGTTCACCATGCCCTGCTGCACCGCGAGGAGTTCTCCGGCCAGACCTATCATTTTGCCGACCCGGAACCGGTGCCCTTAGATGACCTGATCCTGACCATACGGGCGTATTTGGAGGTCAAGCTGCCGCGTGAGATTTATGTGCCGTATCCCGTGGTCATCGCTGGCAAGTTCTTCTTGGAGCGGATAGCGGGTCTGCTGAACGGGTTCGGCATCACTGCCCGCCTGCCGCCGGAGTACATGTTCCTCAAGAATGTCTATCTTTCGCAGACCCTTTCCGTCGAGAAGCTGCGCCGCTCCAGCTTTGTTGATCCGGCCCCGGAGGAAAACATATACACCCGCCTGCCAAGGCTGGTCATTTACTATCTGACCCGCTGGGCGCATCTCAACTTGATCACCCGTTTCCGCGACCAGTTCATCGGCAATGAGCTGGCCAACGATTTCCTGCGGCATCCTGACGCGCTGCTTGGCAGCGTTCATGCCGACTCCACCGCGCCGTGGCCCGCCCTGCTGCAAACAGACGAGCTGGCCGACGTGGTTTCCGAGCCTGCCGACGACGGCGAGGCTGACTCCTGAATCTGACGTATGTCGCCAATACAATTCCTGCGCGGCCTGCTGGCCCTGCTCACTATCCCGCCCCTGACCATTGCCGTCTGCCTCAGCGTGATGGCCGACGTGCGCTGGTTCCGCCAATCCAAAGCCAAGGCGCAGCAGTTTCCCCGTGCTTGGGGACGGCTGCTCTGCTGGATCGCTAACATCCGTGTGCGGGTGGAGGGCGGCGAGGATTTGGATCCGGCCAAGCCGTACATCTTCATCGGCAACCATTGCAGCATGGCTGACATCATGGCTTTTTCCGGCTATATCAGGCACGACTACCGCTGGATCGCCAAGAAGGAGCTGTTCAAGATACCTGTCTTCGGCACGGGCATGAAAGCGGTGGACTATATCCCCATTGACCGCTCGCACGGCAGGGAGGCGGTACAGAGTCTCAACGACGCGGCCCAGCGCATCGCTGAAGGCAGCTCGGTCATTCTCTTCCCGGAAGGCACCCGCAGCACAGACGGGCATCTTCAGCCGTTCAAAACCGGCGCAGTGATGCTGGCAATCAAGGCCGGAGTGGAGCTGGTGCCAGTAGGCTTCAACGGCACCCATCAGGCACTGCCTAAGGGAAAGTTGCTCTCGCGGGGCGGCGAGGTGGTGCTGCGCATCGGCAAGCCCATGCCGACAGCAGGCTTCAAGGCAAAGGACAAGCAGGAGCTGGCCGCGCTGTTGCAGCAGCGGGTGGCCGCACTGCTGGATGAATGTCATCTGCCGCTGGCTGACAGGACTTGACGGAGAACTAAGGAATGTTCCGAATTTGCCGCTGGCATCTTGCTTTTCTCAGCTTTGTATTTGTCTGCATCGCATGGTTTCATAGCAATCAACTTTCTTCTCTCGAAGAATACAGGGAAAGTCCATTGATCGATGTTGAGCTTTTGCTTTTATTGGCTACATTCATAATGTTGGTATTGCAGCCTTTTTTAGCGTTATATCTCCTTTTTAAAAAACGTTGGCTTGATTTGCGGATATTGGTAATAAACGTTTTCATCGCAGTTGTATTGACAATTGCCGCTATGTTAATCGACGCACCGACTTTGATTTATATAACGTAATGGCATATAAGTGACGGATATTTCAACACTGTCAATTTAATAAAACTGAGGTTCGTTCCCAATCTCTTCGCCCCGCTGCCGACATTCTACAGCTTGGCCTCAGGGGGAGCCTGTTGAACTGCGCTCCCCTTCTTATTTTTTTGCCAAACAGGGCCGCTGCGTGGCATAATGCGTTTCATCCCCCGGATTCTTGATTGACCGGCGCGCTGCCGTTCAGCGTGATTTTCAACACCAGATACAGAGGATTCCATGAACCGTCCGATCCCCCTCCTGATCCCCCTTTTTCTGCTCGCGCTGCTGCTCTCCTGCCTTACCGCCGGAACCGCCTTGGCCAAGCAGAACACCGTCTTCCTGCCTTTGAAAATCAACGCGGAAGACAGCGGCCCGCTCGAACAGCAGGCGGACGCGGCCTTGCAGGCGGCGTTGGCGGACAAAAATTTCACCCTGCTCCCTCGCTTCGAGGCGGCGCAGCTGATCAGCTACAGCGGCGCATGGCCGCCGTCCGCCGCCGCGCTGACCAAAGCCTTGGAGCAGAGCGGCATGGACTACGCCGCCGCAGGCAGCCTGACCGTGATCGGCAGGCGGATTTCCGTGGACATGCAGATCATCGACCTGCTGGAGCCGGGCAAATCGCAGCCCGCTTTCCGCGAAGGCTCGTCCATCGAGGAGCTGCCGCTGGCCTTGGACGGCATTCTGGCCGAAATTTTGGGCCGGACCAGCAAGGAACTGGTCATCGCCTCGGTGGCTCCGGCGGGCAATCAGCGCATTGACTCCGGCGCGATTCTCGGTAAAATCAGCGTCAAGGCTGGCGACCTCTACAGCCCGGACAGCCTGCGCCGGGATTTGAAATCCATCTTCAAAATGGGCTATTTCGACAACGTGACCATCGAGGTCGCCGACTCGCCCAAAGGCAAGAAGGTGGTTTTCCGGGTGCAGGAAAAGCCGCTGATCAGCAAAGTCACCTTCACCGGCATTGACAAGCTGGATGAAAAGGATGTGCAGGACGCGGCGGGCATCAAAGCCAACAGCATTCTCAATCCTGCCGCGCTCAACGAGGCGGTGAAGAAAATTGAGGAGCTGTACCGGAGCAAGGGCTACTCCTCCGCCAAAAGCAGCTTCAAAATCAACGAGGCCGACCCGAAGAACACTGAAGTGACCTTCGAGATCAAGGAGGGCGCGAAGATGTCCATTGCCGAAATCCACTTTGTCGGCAACAACGCATTTGATGAAGGCGACCTGAAGAGCGAGATTCAGACCGGCACGTGGAAATGGTACTCCTCGTGGATCACCGGCTCAGGAACCCTGAAGACGGATGTGCTGCGGCAGGATGCGGACCGGATCACCGCCTTCTACGCCAATCACGGCTACATTGATGCCAAAGTCAGCGAGCCGGAGGTGCAGGAGGAAGGCGAGGACATTGCAGTCACCTTCACCATCGAGGAAGGCCCGCGCTACAAGGTCGGCGAGGTGGATGTGCAGGGCGACATGCTCGGCAAAAGCCGGGAGGAGCTGCTGGAGCTGCTGGCCATCCGCAAGGAGGAGTTTTTCAGCCGTAAGGTCATGCAGGAGGACATTCTCAAGCTGACCGACCTCTATGCCGAGCAGGGCTACGCCTTTGCTGAAGTGGATCCCAAAATGCGGAAAGTCAGCGAAACGCAGACCGTGGATGTCATCCTTGCGGTGAGCAAGGGCGAATTGGTCAAATTCAACCGGGTCGAAGTGCAGGGCAACACCCGCACCCGCGACAACGTCATCCGCCGCGACCTGCAAGTGGAGGAAGGCGGCACCTACAACTCCAAGGCCGTGCGCGACTCGGTCAAAAAGCTCCAGCGGCTGGGCTTTTTTGAAGATGTCGCCGTCACCCCGCAGCCGACGCTGGAGGAAGACCAGATGGACATCCTCGTAGCGGTGAAGGAGCGGGCCACGGGCCAGTTCAGCATCGGCGCGGGCTACTCCTCCTCAGACAAGCTGATGTTCATGGGCGAAATTTCCGAGGACAACTTCCTCGGCCTCGGCACCCGGCTTTCCTTCTCGGCCAACATGAGTTCGGTGACGACCAAATTCAACCTTTCCTACACCGATCCGCGCATTTTTGACTCCAGAGTCTCAGCAGGCGTGGATGCCTTCAACTGGGAGCGCGAGTACACCGACTACACCAAAGCCTCGAAAGGCGCGGGCCTCCGGCTCGGCCATCATCTCTTCGAGGAGTGGCGGATCTACTACGGCTACAGCTGGACCGACACCACCTTGGAGGACATCTCCGAGGACGCTTCCGACTACATTCTGGAATCGGCCAAGATCAACATCACCAGCGCGGTCAAGCTCTCGCTGGTGCGCGACACCCGTGATAAAATGTTCAACACCAATTCCGGATCCCGCAACAGCGTGAGCGTTCAGTTCGCGGGCGGCCCCTTTGGCGGCGAGGCCGAGTACACCAAACTGGAGGGCTCCACCGACTGGTATCATCCGCTGCCCTTGTCCACGGTTGTGCGCGGCAGGCTCTCCGCAGGCAAGGCGTTTGAGAACGAGGACGGCAAGCTGCCGGTCTATGACAACTTCTACCTCGGCGGCATGAATTCCATCCGGGGCTTCAAGTCCTCCACAGTCAGCCCGATCAATACGGTCAATGACGAGAAATACGGCGGCGACAAGATGTGGTTCGCCAACTTGGAGCTGCATTTCCCGTTAGTGAGCGACGCGGGCCTGCGCGGCGTGGTTTTCAGCGACTTCGGCAACGTCTATGCGCAGGATGACGACTGGGATCTCGGCACGATGAAAAAATCTGCCGGATTGGGCATCAACTGGCTTTCGCCGGTCGGGCCGCTGCGCTTGGTCTGGGGCTATAATCTGGATTCGCAGCCGGGCGACGAGGAGGCCCAGTGGGATTTTGCGATGGGCGGCAATTTCTGATCCGCGCCCGGGGAAGAGGTCAAGCATTCCGGCCTCTTCCCGGCCAGCCAGTTCACTTCAACCGAACATGAGAGATAATGACCAGATGGAGCTACGAAGCCTTTGAATCCGCCAGCCCAGGCCGGGCGGGCATCACGGAGCTGGAGCACAGGGTGCGGAAAAAGCTGGAAGAGCTGGGCCTGCGGGCCGAACACGCGAAAATCGCCATGACCAACATGGTCGAAGGCGCGGCGCGGGCAGTTGTCTATTATCCTGAAACGGTCATCAGCCTGCTGCCGGCGCGGACTCTCTCCGGCTGGATCAAAGGCGATGTCAACACCAGGGCCGACGCGCCGGACACCGAGCGGTACAAAGAAGAGATGTACGAGGGCATCGCCGAGCTGCTCAGTTCCCTCAGCGACGCGCAGGCGGCCCGGAGCGAGATCGCCGCCACGGCCTGCAAGAACGGTTACGCCACCGTGACGCTCTGGTATCCGTCGGAAGTATCCTGACATTGCAGGGAAATGCAGGCGATGCCCTTTGCCTCCGGCTTGATGGCAGAGGGCCTGCCGGGCAGCTTGCGGCGGCTGGATGCTGAACTATTGTGTCATGCGCAGGAGAGTGTGCAGATGAGGAAAAAGACTGTTGCAGTCATGGTTGGCAACGTTGGCATAGGCGGAGAAAATCCTGTCAGGATTCAGTCTATGACCAACACGCCCACATCTGATGTTGCAGCTACCGTGCGGCAGATTGTTGAACTGCATGAGGCAGGCAGCGAGATTGTCAGATTCACGGTCAAAGATGAGGACGATGCGCAGGCTGTTCCGCATATCAAAGAAAAATTGCTCAAAAAAAGCTGCGATGTTCCTCTTGTCGGTGATTTTCATTACAACGGTCATATATTGCTGACCAAATATCCAGACTGCGCCAGTTCGCTCGATAAATTCAGGATAAATCCAGGCAATGTCGGATCTGGAGGCCGTCACGACCGGAACTTCGCCACGTTTGTTGAGCAGGCTCTCAAATATGAGAAACCTGTCCGCATAGGAGTTAATGCGGGCAGCAAAGATGAAAGCATCTTTGAGCGGCTTCTTCAGGAGAATGCCGCAAAGCCGAGTTCTGAGCAGAAGACAAGCCAGCAGCTTGTCGTGGCGGCGATGGTTGTCAGCGCCTTGGAATCCGTAAAAATGGCGGAGCTGATCGGCCTGCCTCACAACAAAATGGTGCTGTCCGTCAAAGTCAGCAAGGTGCCGGAGATGATTGCGGCAAACCGGCAGCTCTCCGCGCTGACAGATTTGCCGTTGCATTTGGGAGTCACCGAAGCAGGCATGGGAATAAAAGGCGCAGTTGCGTCAACAGCCGGACTGAGCGTGCTGCTGGCTGAAGGCATCGGCGACACCATCCGCACATCTTTGACTCCATCGCCGGGAAGTTCCCGCACCGAAGAGGTGCTTGTCTGTCAGCAGGTGCTGCAATTCCTTGGCCTGCGTCATCTGCTGCCCACAGTGACGAGCTGCCCCGGCTGCGGCAGGACGACTTCTGCTGTTTTTCAAGAGATTGCCAAGGAGATCAATGAATATATCCTGCGGCAGACTCCTGTTTGGAAGAAGAAAGGCTGCAAAGGCTTTGAAATGATGACTGTGGCGGTCATGGGCTGTATTGTCAACGGGCCTGGGGAGAGCAAAGATGCAAATATCGGCTTATGTCTGCCTGGAACGGGCGATGATCCTGTCTCACCCGTATATGTGGATGGCGAAAGAGTCGCCACCTTGTCGGGCAGCGGCAGGATTGCGGAGTTCAAAAGGATGATTGAGGAGTATGTGGAGAGTCATTATCGATTCGCTTGCAGCCGCTGACAAATGAGTCAGCATACGCAAACGATTCACTATACTGGAACTGGCCGCCGCCTGCCAGCCGTTTTCCCGGGCGGGCGGCGTTCAACATGTTGACGAGGGTAAAAATGATCAAGCAATTGATGTTCACAGCACTTGTTGTTATAAATGCAACCGCTGCTTTAGCGGCAGATGTGACAGTCACCGGGAATATCGTTACTATTCAAAATTATGAAGGCCATGACGGCCCGTTAGTGGTATTAAACGACATGACGCAGACATCTGGCTTATGCCAACGGAATGAGTTTTATATTCTTCCGTTGAATCATCAGTATGCGGCGCAAGATTACGCGATGCTGTTAGGTGCAAAAATTGCAGGAAAAACAGTGAATATTACTGTTGCAGATGGAGATTGCCTTCAGGATTTGCCGAGAATCAAACATCTTTCTATCAATTAGTTATCAAAAAACAGTATGTTGTTTCCGTGCAACCATCTTGACAGCGATGTGGAAATAACAGAAGAATATTAGCTGCATATTGCAAAACTGCATCGTGATATTTTGCCGAAGCAAATGGCAGGGAAGCTGATGTTTAAATATGACCACGGGACTGATATTCTCCATATTGACAAATGTCCGCCGTATTCTGGACAGGAATCTGAGGAGATAGGAGATGATATTGTGGCAAGATTGAATCCGCAGACCAACGAGATTGAAAATTTAGAGGTGCTGTTTTTTTTCAGCAAGGTTGTTGCGGAGCGAGCTGTTTGAACTGCCGGTGACTGCGGCGTTTCAGTTTGCGGGCAGGCAGGTGGGCGCATAAAACAGCTGCGCTGATCGATAATTTTTTTCTTGTGCGATTATGAAGAAACTAATAGCAGCATTTCTTCTCCTGTCAGTCCTTTGCATTCAAAATGCAGCGGCGAAACCCGTCAAAGAAGACGAGGCAAAGCAGTTTGCCAAGAACTGGGCACGGGAAAAATGGGGCAGGAAGGTTGACAGTATCAGCACGAAAGAAAAAGCAAAGTCTTCTGTTCAGCAAATAAGTTCTGAGGAAAGCCTGTATTATGTTCTGTCGTTTCCTCAAGGCGGATGGATGATTATTTCTGGCGACGACGTGGCTTATCCGGTCATCGCTTTTTCGCCAACAGGAACATATTCTGCGCAAAACCGTCCAATTCAGTTTGAAGATTGGATGGAAAACGTGAAAAAGGAGATAACCGGCGCGATTAAAGCAAAACATGCGCCGCTGCCAAAAGCTGCCGCTGCTTGGAAGAAATTTAATGTCAGCGCAGAAGAATTTGCGGCGAAATCTTCTTTCGCGCCTGCTGAAGCAAGTTCTGTGGAAGCGGCAAGCGCAGGGCCTCTTTTGTCAACGGAATGGGATCAGGGAACATACTATAACGAAGATTGTCCTGATGATGCCGCAGGCCCAGATGGTCATGTATGGGCTGGATGCGTTGCAACTGCTATGGCGCAGATAATGAAGTATCATAGCTACCCAACAACAGGTTCCGGTTCGCATTCCTACTCCCACCCTGCCTATGGAACGCTGTCCGCTAACTTTGGTTCTACCACCTACAATTGGGCTTCCATGCCTAATTCTTTATCAGATTACGACTCAGACGTAGCAAAGCTGCTGTATCATGTCGGTATTTCTGTGAATATGGATTATGCTCCTGATGGTTCTGGGGCATCTCTGAGTGAGTCGGCTTATGCTCTTAAAACATATTTTAAATATAGCGACACGCTCTATTTTGCTTGGAAAGCTAATTTTTCAACAGAAGAATGGATAGCCCTTCTCAAGGCTGAGATAGATAGTAAAAGACCTCTATTATATAGAGGATACGATCAAGATGCAGAAGGAGGACATGCTTTTGTCTGCGATGGTTATTCCGGATCCGATTATTTTCATTTCAACTGGGGATGGAGCGGCCAAGATGACGATTATTTTTATTTGAATGATCTGACCCCAGGGAGCGATAATTACACATCTTATCAAGGCGCAGTCATTGGCATCCGTCCTCCGTTGCCACCTGTCGGCTCTTTCGACAGCGCAGATTGCTCTTCTCTTTCTGGCTGGGCGAAAGACCCGGATACCACAGCTCCCATCTCTGTTCATTTTTACAAAGACGGTCCGGCGGGCACTGGCACTTATCTTGGCAATGCTACAGCCGACATCTACCGGGATGATCTTTCTTACACTGATAAAGATCATGGATTTTCTTTGTCCCTGCCAGATTCATTAAACGACGGCGCAGCGCATCAAATCTATGCTTACGCCATTGACGACGCAGGCGGCACCAATCCGCTCCTAACCAATTCACCGAAAACAGTGCAGTGCGGCCTAACACCAGACCAAGCTGCCGCCGTCATGTCCGTGATCAACGAGCTGCTTCTGGAAGACGTGCCCAGCACCGCGCCCGACCTGAGCGTGATCAATCCTTCCGCGAGCAAGACCAGCCTCGCGCCGGGCGAAAGCCTGACCTTCTCGGCCACAGCGAAGAACGGCGGCACGGCCTCGTCCGCAGCCACAACTTTGCGCTGGTACCGCTCAACGGATGCGACTATAACCACGGCGGACACGCAGCTCGGCAGTCAGTCCGTTGGCGCGTTGAGCGCAGGCCAGACTTCCGCACAGAGCGCGACGCTCACTGCGCCGTCCGCAGCCGGAACGTACTGGCTCGGAGCCTGCATAGATGCGGTCAGCGGCGAGACCAACACCGGCAACAATTGCTCTTCAGGCGTGCAGATCACTGTGACCGCGCCGCCTGCCGCGCCCGACCTGAGCGTGATCAATCCTTCCGCGAGCAAGACCAGCCTCGCGCCGGGCGAGAGCCTGACGTTCTCGGCCACAGCGAAGAACGGCGGCGCGGCTTCGTCCGCAGCCACAACTTTGCGCTGGTACCGCTCAACGGACGCGACTATAACCACGGCGGACACGCAGCTCGGCAGTCAGTCCGTTAGCACTTTGAGCGCAGGTCAGACTTCCGCCCAGAGCGCGACGCTCACTGCGCCGTCCGCAGCCGGAACGTACTGGCTCGGAGCCTGCATAGACGCGGTCAGCGGCGAGACAACCACCGGCAACAACTGCTCTTCAGGCGTGCAGATCACTGTAACCGCGCCGCCTGCCGCGCCCGACCTGAGCGTGATCAATCCTTCTGCGAGTAAGACCAGCCTCGCGCCGGGCGAGAGCCTGACCTTCTCGGCCACAGCGAAGAACGGCGGAGCAGCTTCTTCCGCCGCCACAACTTTGCGCTGGTACCGCTCAACGGATTCGACCATAACCACGGCGGACACGCAGCTCGGCAGCCAAGCTGTGGGCGCGTTGAGCGCAGGCCAAACTTCCTCCCAAAGCGCGACGCTCGCCGCGCCGTCTACAGCCGGAACGTACTGGCTCGGAGCCTGCATAGACGCGGTCAGCGGCGAGACGAACACCGGCAACAACTGCTCTTCAGGTGTGCAGATCACCGTGACCGCTGGCAAACCGGACTTGATTGTGTCGAGTTTGAGGCATTTCTGGCTGGTTGACGCAGGAGTGTCCAAGGACGCAACCGCCGAATTCACCAATCAAGGGACAGCGGCTTCTGTTGCGACCACAGCCGCTTGTTATTACATCAACAAAGCGACGCAAGAGGTATCCGGCGCAGTTTGCCAGATGCAGGTTCCGGCGTTGACGGTCAATCAAACCGATTCACGCACCGCAACGCTGAGGGCACCATGCAGCGAAGGGACGTATCAACTCAAGGTCTGCGTCAATCCCGGCGCAAATGCTGAATCCAACACCGATAACAACTGCATGTACGGTGATCTTTCGGTGGTGGGCAATTGTCCGAAGAAGGCGTTTCTTCCAGCGGTGCTGGATTTTCTGCTTAAATAGTTTTTATGAGGAGAAAGGAAATGAAATTCGCTATAGTTTTTAGCATCTGTACTTGTATGGCTTCTTCCTTTGTATTTGCTGGAGAGCAATCTGGTGCTGTAAAAGCATTGAATGTTCGTCAATCAGATGGATTGATATATGTATTTCTTGATGGAACGCCAACAGGCAAGCCAGCTTGTGCTACCAATAGTTATTGGATCATAAAAAACGAAAATTCTTCAATGGGAGCGAAACAGTATGCTGCTTTGATCTTGGCTTACGCTCTCAAAAAAAGCGTTGCAATAAAAGGTACGAACACATGCACACGCTGGCCAGATGGTGAAGATATCAATGAGGTAGGATTGATACCTTAAAGCAACTACGGAGACCTGCCCTTGCAGACATCTTGAAACCAACAATAAACAACTATACCAGACTAATTCATTTCAGGACTCTCGGAAAGGCGGCAAGCTGCTCTCCGCGAAAATTGCCGCCACGCACGGGGTGCTGTCATGGGTCAAGAATCACTGGTAAGGCAATGGCTCATCCATCGCTGGCCTGCCTGTAGGCGGTTTGTGGATTTATCCGCCAGCATAAATAAGCAATCATGCAATTCTTAGACGTTAAAACCGACTTCGCCTTCAAGAGAGTCTTCGGCAGCGAGCAGTCAAAAGCTGTCCTGATAGACTTTCTCAACGCGATCATTGATTTTGGTGAAGACACGTCCATCACCGATCTCACCATCGTTGATCCGTATCAGATTCCCCTGCTCAAAGGCATGAAGGACAGCTATGTGGATGTCAAAGCTGTGCTGTCCAATCAAAGTCGAGTGATTATCGAGATGCAGGTGCTGAACGTGGAGGGCTTTGAAAAGCGCGTTCTCTACAACGCAGCCAAACTCTATTCCACGCAGCTCAAAAAATCTGAGCAGTATGCGACGCTGGAACCAATCATCGCCCTGACCATCACCGATTTCGAGATGTTCCCTGAGCTGCCCAAGACGGTTTCCTATTGGGACTTGCGGGAACGTGAAGTTCTGCTGAAATACAGCGACGACATCCAGCTAATTTTTGTTGAGCTGCCTAAGTTCACCAAGCAGGAGCATGAGCTGGAGAGCATCACCGACAAGTGGATATATTTCATCAAACATGCCGGTGAGCTGGACTTCATTCCGCGCTCCTTCACTGAGCCGCCGCTGCTGGAAGCCTTTGACATCGCCAACACCGCCGCCCTCAGTGAGGAAGAGCTGGAAGTGCAGTTCAAGCGCAGAGATTTCATCTGGCTTCAGCGCGGCGCACTGGATAAAGCGGTGAAAGATGGACTCGCGCAGGGCATTGCCATCGGCATGGAGCAAGGAATTGAGCAGGGCATTGCGCGTGGCAAAGAGGAAGGCCAGTTGGAGGGCAAACTTGAAGCCGCTAGAAACATGCTTCGTGATGGCCTCCCTGCCGAGATGGTTTGCAAATACACCGCATTGAGCAAAGAGACGGTTGAACGCCTGCGGGCGGAGCTGTGAAACCGGAGATCAATTTCAACAACAGCAGCCTCGGCTGCGCAGCGCACTGATGAACGAGCAAAAGACAAGCATCCCCCACGTCCGCCAGCGGATTGACGAGATAGACAGCAGCATTCTCCGCCTGCTGCAAGAGCGACTGAGCTGCGCCAAGGAAATCGGCAGGCTCAAGGCGCAGTCCAATCTGCTGACTTGGGATCCGCAGCGCGAACGCGCTATTTACGCCCGCCTTCTGGAGGAGAACAGCGGCATCTTCCCGGACGGTGCTGTGCGCGGCATCTTCCATGAAATCATCACGGCCTGCCGTTTGGCGCAGAAACAGGACGAAGTCGCCTTTCTGGGGCCGGAGGGCACGTTCACCCACCTTGCCGGGGTGCGGCATTTCGGTGCGTCCGCTCTCTACCGTCCTGCGGAGTCCATCGAAGATGTCTTCAACGAAGTGGAGAAGGGCAGAGTGCAGCACGGTGTGGTGCCTGTGGAAAACTCCACCGAAGGCTCGGTCTTCTGGACGCTGGACTCGTTCATGAAGTACAAGGTCAAGATTTGCGGTGAGCTGCAGCTGCCCATCCGCCATAATTTAGTGTGCAGCTCCGGCAGGATTGAGGACATTCAAGCTGTTGCCTCGCACGCCCAGCCGCTGGCGCAATGCCGGGAGTGGCTGCGCAAGCACCTGCCCGGCGTTTCCACGCTGACCATGTCTTCCACTGCCGCAGCGGCGCAGATGGCGGCGGAGAATCCGAACATCGGCGCAATTGTCAGCGACTTGGCAGTGAAGCTCTATGCCGTGCAGATCGCAGTGCCGGGGATTGAGGACTATCAAGGCAACACCACGCGCTTTCTCATCATCAGCAATCACTCGCACTCGCGCAGCGGCAGCGACAAGACCTCGCTCCTGCTCGGCCTGGCGGACAAGCCCGGCGCGCTCAAGGAGGCATTGACCATCCTGTCCGACAAGGGCATCAATCTGGCCAAGATTGAATCAAGGCCGATGAAGGGCAAGCACTGGCAATACCTCTTCTTCATGGACCTGATTGGCCACATTGAAGACGCGGTGATTCAGGACGGCTGCGAAGCCTTGAAGCAGATCTGCTCCTATTATGAATGGCTCGGCTCGTATCCCAAGGCTGCTGACCTTGAAGCCGGAATTTGACCGCATGGCCACGCTGCTCGTTTGCCGCAGGCAGCGCATCTGTCTCAGGTAAAAACATAATGTTGTCCTCAGCAAGAGCCTAAGTTTATGCTCGGCAGGAGGACAACATTGTCCTCCTGAAAAGGACAGTGCTGCGCTCGGATGAGGATGCGGAGTTGCTGAATCTGCGCGACATTCTGCCGTAAATGAATTTACAAAAATGTGACAACATTGCGTTCCATGACTTTCTCTGTATGCAGTTATATTTATGCTGAACAGAAAAAATATATCACATGCGGGGAAGTATGGATTTTTCAAAATTTTACAGGTCACAGCTTTGGTTGTTATACGAATTAACCATCAAACAATCCTTCTGAAGCCATCTCATGCGCAAAGAACAAGATTTTTATTTTCATAAGGCGAAGAAGGATAATTATCCGGCCCGTTCCGTTTATAAGCTGGAGGAAGCGCAGAGCAAGCACAAGTTCCTCAAGCGCAAGCAGCGGGTGCTGGACTTGGGCTGTCATCCGGGCAGCTGGAGCCTGTACACGGCCAAGATCATCGGCGAAGGCGGCGTGGTGGCCGGGGTTGACATCCAGCACACGGACATTCCGGCGCAGAAAGACCATGCCGAAATTCACTGGCTTTGTTATGATGTTTATTCCGACGAGCTGATTGCCGAGCTGCGCAAGCAGTGGCCCGGCTTTCATGTCCTGATCAGCGACATGGCCCCTTCCACCACCGGCAGCCGCTTCGCCGACCATCAGCAGTCGCTGCGCTTAGTGCGCCGGGCTTTGGAAATCGCCGGGCTGCTTCTGCACGAAAACGGCAGCTTCTACTGCAAGGTCTTTCAGGGCGAGGATTTCCCTGCCTTTGTCGAGGAATGCAAAGCGCATTTCGTTGAGGTCAAGGTGATCAAGCCGCAAAGCTCCCGCGTCGAAAGCCGGGAGGTGTTTGTGCTGGGAAAGGGGTTTCGGCGGATGAAAAATATAGTGCCGGCATCGCCGGTTTTAGCGCAATAACGACGGAGAACAAGTAATGTCAGGACATTCTAAATGGAGCACCATCAAAAGGAAGAAAGGTGCTCTTGATGCGAAGCGGGGCAAGATTTTCACCAAGCTGATCAAAGAGATCATGGTGGCGGCCCGGATGGGCGGCGGCGACATTGACGGCAATCCCCGCCTGCGCAGCGCGGTGAACGCGGCCAAGGCCGAGAACATGCCAAAGGAAAACATTGAGCGGGCGATCAAGAAAGGTTCCGGCGAGCTGGGCGACGCGATTTATGACGAAATCCTCTATGAGGGCTACGGGCCGGGCGGCGTGGCGGTTTTAGTTGAGACCATGACCGACAATAAGAACCGCACCGTCGCGGACATCCGTCATTACTTCGCCAAGAACAACGGCAATCTCGGCGAAAACGGCTGCGTGGGCTGGATGTTCGACAAGCGCGGCGTGATCAGCGTCGAGGCGGCGGGCGTGAACGAAGAGCAGCTGATGGAGCTGGCCTTGGAGGCCGGGGCCGAGGACGTGGTCAACGAGGACGGCAGCTTCCAGATTTACACTGCGCCGGAGGATTTCAACGCAGTGGTTGAGCAGCTCGAAAAGAGCAAGGTCAAGATGAGCGAGGCGGGCATTTTGATGGTGCCGAAAAACACCATTGAAGTGACCGAGGAGAAGACCGCCGCCAACCTGCTCAAGCTGCTGGAAAGCCTTGAGGATCACGACGACGTGCAGAAGGTGCACGCCAACTTCGACATCTCCGAAGAGCTGATGGAGAAGCTGTCATAGCCCTGCCGCTGCGGATCATCGGCATTGATCCCGGTTCGCGGATCACCGGCTACGGCATCATTGACAAGCTGGGGCCGAACCTCGGCTTTGTCGCCTGCGGCACCATCCGCGCCGAGCGTGAGAAGGACTTCACCCGGCGGCTGTTAGTCATTTTTGACGGCCTGTCCGAGGTGATTGAGCGGCACAGACCGGAGGCCGCAGCGGTCGAAGATGTGTTCGTCGCCCACAACGCCCGCTCCGCCCTCAAGCTCGGCCAAGCGCGGGGCGCGGCGGTGGTCGCGCTCCTGCGGCAGGGACTGCCGGTGCATGGCTACCCGCCGCGTTTGGTCAAGCAGGCTGTGACCGGCTGCGGCGGCGCGGAAAAAGCCCAAGTGCAGCACATGATTCAAGTGCTGCTCGAACTCAGCGGCCCGCCGAGCAGCGATGCTGCTGATGCGCTGGCCGTGGCTGTCTGTCATGCGCAGCGGTTGGCTTTCGGCTGATCAGCGTCGTCCTTCTTCAGTCAGCAGGGTGTCAATCCCCCGCAGCACCTGCTCCAGCTCGGCTGCGGTCTGCCGGAGCAGTTCAGCGCAGTCGTCGTGCTGCTGACGGCAGTTCTGCTCCAGCTGAAGCGCGGCTTCATGCAGGCCGGTCGCCCCGATGGTGGCAGCCACGCCTTTCAAGGTGTGGGCCAGACGGGCTGCGCCCTCCAGATCGCCTCTCTGCTGCGCCGCCATGAATTTTTCGATAAAATCCCCCTGATCCTGCTGAAAGAGCCGCAGAATTTTCCGATAAAATCCCGGATCGTTCATAGTGTTTTCCAGCCCTTTGCCTGCATCAACGCCGCGCAGCGCGGCAAAACCGGCGGCAGCTTCTTGCTGCGGCAGCAGCTCCGCCGGTTCCGGGGCAGCAGGCGGGCGGCCCTGCGGCAGAAGGCGGCAGAGCGCGGCCAGCAGCTCCTCTTCGCGGAAGGGCTTGCCGATGTGGCCGTTCATGCCCGCCGCCTGGCTTTTCTCCTTGTCGCCGGTCATGACGTTGGCGGTCAGGGCGATGACCGGCAGGTCGCGGCCATTCGGCAGCTGGCGCAGCTCGCGGCAGGCGGTGCAGCCGTCCATCACCGGCATCTGCAAGTCCATCAGCACGCAGTCGAACCGCTCCCGCCGGAGCAGCTCCACTGCCTCCGCGCCGTTGTTCGCCACGGTCACTTCGATGCCTCGGCGCTGGAGCAGGGCCACGGTCAGCTCCTGATTGAAAGCGTTGTCCTCGGCGAGCAAAATTTTCGCGCCGCGCAGCCGTCCGAAGTCCAGCGACGGCTGCTCAGGCCGGACAGCTGAGGTTTCCTCCCGGCTATGTCCGGTCTCCAGCGGCAAGGTGACAGTGAAGGTCGAGCCTTGCCCCGCCGCGCTCTCCGCCTGAATGGAGCCGCCCATCATTTCAACCAATTTTTTGCTGATCGACAGCCCCAGACCGGTGCCGCCGTACTGCCGGGTGATCGAGCTGTCCGCCTGGCTGAAGAGCTGGAAGAGTTTGCACTGCTCCTCCTCGCTCATGCCGATGCCGGTGTCTGTGACTGTAAAACGCAGCCGCACGTCGCGCCCCTTGCGCTCCAGCAGCTCGGCCCGGATGTCCACCCGGCCTTTCTGGGTGAATTTCACCGCGTTGTTGCCGAGATTGATCAGCACCTGACCAAGGCGGAGCGAATCGCCCCGGAGGCTGTCCGGCACCTCCCCGGCCATGCTGACTGTCAGCTCCAAGCCCTTCTCCGCCGCCTTGAAAGCCAGCAGGCTGTGCAGGCTGTCCAGCACCGAGCGCAGGCTGAAATCCGTCCGCTCGATCTCCATCCGCCCGGCCTCAATTTTAGAAAAATCAAGGATGTCATTGAGGATGCCGAGCAGCATCTCGGCGGCGCTGCTGATTTTCTCCAGATAATTTCTCTGCTTGGCGGTCAGCTCGGTGGCCAAGGCCAGCCGGGCCATGCCAATCACCGCGTTCATGGGCGTGCGGATTTCATGGCTCATGTTGGCGAGAAATTCAGATTTGGCCTGACTGGCTGCCTCGGCCCCGCGCCGGGCTTCGATGAGCTGCTCCTCCATCTGCCGCCGCGCGGTGACATCCCGACCAATGACCACCAGCGCCTTGCGCCTGCCGTCCGGGAAAAAGAGCGGCATCTTGCGCACCTCGAAAAGGCGAGGCTGGCCGCTGAGGTCAACGCCGGTCTCGTCCTCAATCAGCATTTCTCCCTTCCGCCAAGCCCGCTCGTCGCTGGCGGTGCAGTCCGCCAAAACATTGGCCAGCAGCGGCTGCTGCCCGCCGATCTCCAAGTCGGTTCTGCCCTGCCACGGGATATCTTCCACCCGGAACAGCTGCCGGGCCGCGCCGTTGGTCAGCAGCCAGCGGCCTTGGCCGTCCTTGAGAAAGGCCGGATCAGGCAGGGTTTCCATGAAGGTCGTCAGCCGCTGATAATTCTCCAGCAGCTCGGCCTCGACCGCCTTGCTGCGGGTGATGTCGATATGCACGCCCATCAGCCGCTTGGCCTGGCCTCCGCTGTCGCGCTCGACCACCCGGCCTATGGCCTGAATCCAACGCCACTGGCCTTCGGCGGTCCGCAGGCGGTATTCGGCGCGGCAGCAGCCGTCTTCATGCTCCAGAAAAGGCCGCAGCGTCGCGTCGGAGCTGGCAAAATCCTCCGGGTGCATCAGCTTCTGCCAGAGACCGCCGCTGCGGGGAAAAGCATCCGGCGGCCAGCCAAGCATGGTGAAAAAGATGTCGTTGGTGTGCAGCTCGCCGCAGCCGGGCCGCCAGTCCCACATGCCCAGCCCGGCCACCTCCAAGGCCAGCGCGAGCTGTCGGCGGCTCTCCTCCAGCACCGAGTCAGACTCAGCCAGCCGGTTCTGCATCCGGTGCAGAAAAATATAATACAGGAGCAGCAGGACAGCGGTCGCGGTCAGCAGGGCGAGCAGAAAAAAGGTGTTGATCCGGCGGACGGCGAAGAGCTTGTCCAGCTCGTCGCGGACAAAGAGCAGCCTGCCGACCTCCCGTCCGCCCGCGTCCAGAAGCGGCACGGTGTGCCTGATGCAGAACATCGAATCCGGCATGACCCGGCGCAGCAGCTCGCTGGGCCAGCTGTGCTGATGGCCTCTGGCCGCGCAGTCCGCGCCGTGCGGCAGGGTGTCGGTCATGATCACCTGATCAGGCAGGGCGGCCCAGTCCGCTGTCCGGCCCAGCATGGCCATGCCCTGCTCCCAGCCCTGCCGGTCCACATAGGCTTTGGCCACGGTGAGCTGGTAGCCGTGGATGCTCTTCAGTTCGGTGAAGAAAGGCAGGAGCGTCGCCAGCTCCCGGCCCAGCTCGATGTAGCCGGTCAGCCGCCCGCCGCTGTCGTGCCAAGGCGCGACCGCCCGCAGCGTCAGCGTGCCGAGCGGGCCGATCTCAACGCCTGCCGCCGCCTGGCCGGAGGCCGCCGCCTGCTCCAAGATGACGCGGCTGATCCGGTCGCCGTGGCGGTCCGGCTGATGCACCCGCAGAAAGCAGGTTTTGTCCACGTCATGAAAATAAAAATGGGTGATCTGGCTTTGGCGGCTGAGATGCCGGTTGAGCGGCAGGGCGGCCTGCAGGAGGGCGGCCCGGTCTCTGGCGAGAAAAGGCCGCAGCAGCTCCGGGTTTTCGCTCAGGGCGAGGAGCAGGGTTTGCAAAGTCTGGCCGGTCTCGGCGATCCTGCGGGCGTGGAGGTCGCTGATCATCTCCCGCCATTCGCGCTGGCGGAGCGCGTCCTGCTGCTGGTACATCCAGAGGACAGTGAGCAGATAGACCGCGCCCAGCAGCAGCATCCCGGTGAGGAGGCAGCAGAAGACATGCCGGGCGACTGCGCTGGCGGCGCGCCGGATGCCGCATTCGGCGGTGCGGAAGGTGCTGTTCAGGCTCATGCGTTCCCTCTTGCTTTGTCCTGCGGCGGGAAAGATCAGCGCCGCGCCGTCATTGCTCCGGCCTTCGGCTCCTGATTTTTATCAGCATTTCTCAGCCGCAGGAAAAAAGAAGTAAATTCACCGATCAATTGACCAGACCCTCTTCAGGCGGTAAAATAGGCCCGTGCAGAGACAGGGCAGTGCATTGTATCTTTTCTTCAGGAATTTTGCCATGACCGCAGCGGAACGAAGCAGTATTTTTGTCGGCAGGCTGCTCGCCCTTGACCGTCTCGGGGCGGAGCGGCTGCTGAGAAAGGAGGCGCAGGACAGGCCCCTGAGGGCGGTGGAAGGTCTGGTCGTGCCTGCCTTGGAGGAGATTGGCCGCCGCTGGGAGCGGGGCGAGGCTGCTCTGGCCGAAGTGTATATGAGCAGCCGGATCTGCGAGGAGCTGGTGGACCAGCTGCTGCCGCCCTCCAGCCCGGAGCGGATCAGCCGCCCGAAAATCGCCATCGCCCTGCTGGACGACTACCATGCCTTGGGCAAGATGATCGTCTGCGCCGCCCTGCGGGCCAGCGGCTACGAGGTCTGCGACTGCGGGCGGCTGACAGCCGGAGAGCTGGCCGAGCGGACCCTGCGCGAGCAGTTCGGCATCCTGCTGGTCTCCACCCTCATGCTCCGCTCCGCCTTGCAGGTGAAAATCCTCCGGGAGCGGCTTTCCGCCGCCGGTTCTCCGGTGAAAATTATTGTCGGCGGCGCGCCCTTCCGCTTTGATCAGGAGCTGTGGCGGGAAGTGGGCGCGGACGCGACCGGCGGCAATGCCGCCGAGGCGGTGCGGGCCGTGGCCCGCTGCGTCAAGGAGCTGTCCCGATGAGCGCGGCCATGACTTCGATGGAGCGGGTGCTGACCTCCCTCAGCTGCCGAGAGCCGGACCGGGTGCCGTTTTTCCTCCTGCTGACCATGCACGGGGCCAGAGAGCTGGGCCTAAGCATCCGCGAGTATTTTTCCAAGGCGGAGCAGGTGGTTGAAGGGCAGCTGCGCATGAGGGCGAAATACGGCCATGACTGCCTTTACGGCCTGCTCTACGGCGCGGCGGAGGCGGAAGCCTTTGGCGGCGAGGTGATCTGGTACGACGACGGCCCCCCGAACAGCGGCTGTCCGGTGATCAGCAGGCCGGAAGACATACTCCGTCTGGAGCCGCCGCTGCCGGAGGAGACCCCCTGCCTGCGCCGGATGCTGGAGGTGATCGCCGGACTGAAGGAGCGGGCCTGCGGCGAGGCGCCGGTCATCGGCGTGGCCATCGCCCCTTTCTCCCTGCCGGTGATGCAGATGGGCTTTCCCGCCTACATTGAGCTGCTGTACCGCCAGCCGGAACTGTTCAGCCGCCTGATGGCCGTCAATCAGACCTTCTGCGTCGCCTGGGCCAACGCGCAGTTCCGGGCAGGAGCGACAGCGGTCTGCTATTTTGATCCGCTCGCCTCGCCGGACATCATTCCGCCGGACATGTACCGCCGCTGCGGCCTGCCGCCCGCCCGCCATTGCTTGAGCCGCTTCAGCGGCCCGGCGGTGATTCATCTTGCCTCAGGCCGCTGCCTGCCGGTGATCGAAGAGCTGGCCGCCGCCGGAGCCGCCGCTGTCGGCATCAGCGTGCTGGAGGACATGGCGGCGGTCAAGGCGGCCTGCAAAGGCAGAATCACAGTGGCGGGCAATCTCAACGGCATCGCCATGCGCCGCTGGACAGAGGAGCAGGCCGAGGCGGAAGTGAAAAAAGCGGTGGCTGCCGCCGCTCCCGGAGGCGGTTTCATTCTTGCTGACAACCACGGCGAAATTCCTTGGCAGGTGCAGGAGGAGACGCTGGCCGCCGTGGCCGCCGCCGTGCGGAAATGGGGCCGTTATTCGTGAGACCGCTGTCCCTCTGTTTTTTTGTCTGCGATCAGCTGCTGCCGGAGACGCAGGCGGCGCTCCAGCTGCAGGGGCTGGCCGGTGTCGCGGTGCGGAGCTTCGCCGCCTGCTGCGCGGCCAGACCGGTCAGCCGCGAGGAGCTGGCCGCGCTGGTGCGGGAAAACGGCGCGGCAGGAGCGGAGATCATCGGCTGCCGCTGCCTGCCGCAGGATTTGAAAATTTCCGGCGGCAGAATCCGGCGGACCGAGCAGTGCGCGCATCTCCTGTGCAGCCCGACCTTTGTCCGTCATCTCCGGCAGAGCGGAGCCGGCCTGCTGCTGCCGGGCTGGCTGGCCCGGTGGCGCGAGCTGCTGCCTGTCGGCGGCAGCAGCCCGGCTGAAGCGGCGGCGGCTTGGTTCGGGCAGAATGTCACCCGGCTGGTGCTGCTTGACAGCGGCGTGAGCAAGCAGGCGGGCGCGCAGCTGGCCGAGCTGGCGGAGTTCCTCAAGCTGCCAGCCGAAAGCCTGCCGCTGGGGCTGGAGCACCACGGCCTGCTTCTGGCCAAAATTGCGGCGGAGCACCGGGAGCAGGAGCTGGAGCGGCAGCGGGAGCAGGCCCGGCAGCAGTCCGCCCAGACCTCGATGATTCTCGACATGCTGGGCATGCTGGTCAGGGCCAGCTCGGAGCCGGAGGCTCTGGCCGGCATCAGCGAGCTGTTCAACATGCTTTTCGCGCCGCAGCGGCTCCGCTGTCTGCCGGCAGGCAAACGCGGACTGGCACCGGACCTCCTGGCCGAGCTGGAGCCTGCCGAACAGCAGGCGGCGGAACGCTTTTTTGCCGACACCAGCCGCCAGCATCAGCTGTTAGACAGCGGCGACGGCTTTTTCCTCCGCATCGGGGCGGGCGAGAGAACCTTGGCTGTGGCGCTGGTGCAGCAGGTGGCCTTTCCGCAGCACATCGGCTCCTATCTGAACACCGCCCTGCATCTCTCAGGTGTCTGCGCGCTGGCCATCGGGCATTCGCACGCCATGAAAAGCCTGCTCGACACCTCGCGGCTGGCGGGCAAGGCCGAGGTGGCCACCGAGGTGCTGCACAATGTCGGCAACACGTTGAACAGCGTTTCAGTCTCGGCGGAGCGGCTCGGCGAGATGGTGCAGAAAAGCAGCAGCGCCACTTTGCCCGCCATTGTTGAGCTGATCGAGGAGCACCAGCACGACCTCAGCCATTTTTTCAGCCGCGACCCGCGCGGCCGCAAGCTGCCGCTCTACTTCGCCAGCCTGGCCGAGCAGCTGAGCAAAGAGCGCTGGCGGCTGCTGGAGGAGATCGGGCATCTGCTCCGGCACGTGCGCCGGGCCGCCGACATCATCCGCACCCAGCAGGACGCGGCAGGCGGGCGGGTGCTGATCGAGCAGTTCGATCTGGCCTCGGTGATTGAGGAAAGTCTTGAAATTTTTGCGGAAAAAATTGCGGCGCGGCGGATCAAGGTGGAGCGGAACTACGAGCGGCTGCCGATGATGCAGGGCGAGCAGCGGAAAATTTTGCAGATCGCGGGCAATCTGCTCAGCAACGCCGCTGACGCTTTTGACGGCTTCGATCAGCCGGAACGGAAAATCAGTCTGCGGCTGCGGGCCGCCGGAGCGGAACAGGACAGGGCGGTTTTCGAAATCGAAGACAACGGCAGAGGCATCAGCAGCGAGATCATGGAGCATATTTTCGCCTTTGGCTTTTCGGCGAAACGGGGCGGACATGGCTTCGGCCTGCACAATGCGGCCAATCTGGCGGCGGAAATGGGCGGCGGCCTCACAGCGGCCAGTCCGGGTGAAGGCAAAGGATCGGTGTTCCGGCTGGAGCTGCCGATGAAGGCGGGCAGGAGGAGAGCATGAGACGAAGCGGCGGCATCGACCGCATCCTGATCGTGGACGACAATCCGGATATTCACAGCGACATCAAGAAAATACTGCTCCGCCGCCGGGAGTCGGGCGAGCTGGACGCGCTCTTCGCCGACATCATCGGCCAGCAGCTGCCGGAGCAGGAGGAGGAGCCGGAGGTGGAGATTGACTCGGCCATGCGGGGCGAGGACGCGGTGAGCATGGTCCGGCAGGCGCGGCTGACGCGCAGACCCTACGCCCTCGCCTATGTGGACATGCGCCTTCAGCCGGGCATGGACGGCCTCAAGACCATCAAACGGCTCCAGCAGGAGGATCTGCTGCTTCAGTTTGTGGTCATCACCGCCTATTCCGACCACTCTTGGCAGGAGATCAGCTCGGCCATGCTCTCCGCCGACAAGCTGCTGATTCTGAAAAAACCCTTCGAGGCCATTGAGATCCGGCAGTCTGCCAACGCCCTGATCGAAAAATGGCATCTGACTGTCGAGCACAAGCAGGCCATGTCCGCCTTGGTCATGCAGCGGAACATGCTGGAGGAGCATGTGCGCGAGCAGACCTCCGAGCTGCGCCACACCAACGAGCTGCTGACACGGGAGATCAAGGAGCGGCGGCGGGCTGAGGAGAAAATCCGCCTCCACCGCGACAGCTTGGAAAAGCAGATCGAGCTGCGCAGCGCGGAAATCCTCCAGCAGAACCGCTTTCTCAGCACAGTGATCAACTCCCTGCCGCATCCCTTCGCGGTGATAGATGTGACCACCCGCCGCATTCTTGCCGCCAACCGCGCCGCAGGCAGCCAGGCTGCGGGCCGGGATCATCTGAAAACCTGCTACCAGTACATGCACGGCTTCAGCCGCCCCTGCGCCGAGCAGGGGCTGGAATGCCCCTTGGAGCAAGTGCGCGAGCAGGCGAGGCCGGTGATGGTCGAGCATGTCTGCCCTGATTCCTCAGGAGCGGCGCACACTTCAGAAATTCATCTTTGTCCGGTGACGGACCGGCAGGGGCAGGTGACGCGGGTGATTGAATACTGCATCGACATCACCCGCCGGAAGAAGATGGAGGAGGAGCTGATCCGCAGCCGGAAGATGGAGACAGTCTCGATGATGGCGGGCGGCATCGCGCATGACTTCAACAACCTGCTGATGGCCATCACCGGCAGCGTCGAGCTGGCGATGATGAAGCTCAATCACGACCATCGCGTTCTCGGCTTTCTCCGCGACGCGGCGGAGGCCGCAGGCGAGGCCAAGGAGCTGGCCCACAAATTTCTGCTCTTCTCGAGTTTCGCGCCGCCCGCGCGGCAGCCGGTCTCCCCTGCCCTGCTGATCCAGTCCGCCTGCCGGGCCTTTTTTGAGGAGGGCGGCAATGAGCCTGAGCTGCGGCTGCCTGAGGATCTGAAGCCGGTGCTGGCTGATCCCGGCCAGATGGGCCAGGTGCTGCGCGAGCTGTTCCGCAACGCGGTCGAGGCGATGGCGCCGGTCGGCGGCACAATCACGGTCTGCGCGGAAAATGTCTGCCTGCTCGCTCATCAGGCCGCCGGACGGCGGGAAGGAGAATATGTCCGCATCACTGTCCGCGATCATGGCCGGGGCATCCGCCGGGAAGACCTGCCCAACATCTTTGACCCGTATTTTTCCTGCAAGACCAGAGGCCGGGTCAAGGGCATGGGCCTCGGCCTGACCATCGCCGCCTCCATTGTCAGCCAGCATGAAGGCTGCATTGAGGCTGAATCCCAGCCGGGCAGCGGCACGGCAGTGCATATTGACCTGCCTGCCGCTCCGCCGCCGCAGGATTAGCCGCGTTTCGCCTCGTCCAGAGCCTCCCGGACCAAAGCGGCCAGCTTGGCCGTGTTCAGCGGCTTGATCGCGTAGCGGCGGATGCCGAGGGCCAGCGCGTCTCTTTCCGACAGGGCGGCGGTGTAGCCGGTGCAGAGGATCACCGGCAGATCAGGCCGCATCTGCAAGGCGGCTTTGGCCAGCTCGCTGCCGGTCAAGCCGGGCATGGTCTGGTCCGTGAGCAGCAGGTCAAAGGCGGCGGGATCGGATTTGAAACGCTCCAGCGCGGCTACGCTGTCCATTTCCGCTGTCACGTGGTAGCCCAATGTGGACAGGATCGCGTCGCTGATATGGACGATGGACGGCTCGTCATCCACCAGAAGAATGCGCTCTGCGCCGCCGGGCAGGGAAATTTCAGCCTCAGCTTCGGTCTGCTCCTTCTCCTCCTCCGGCAGCACCGGCAGATAGACATGGAAGGCCGAGCCTTGCCCAAGCGCGCTTTCGACCTCAATGAAGCCTTGGCAGTCCTCGACCACCCCGTGCGTCACAGCCAGCCCCAGACCGGTGCCCGCACCCGGCTCCTTGGTGGTGAAATAGGGATCAAAGATGCGGGCCTTGGTCTTTTCGTCCATGCCGCTGCCGTTGTCGCGGACCGTGAGGACGAGGAAGCGGCCCGGCTGGAGCCAAGGCCGGTCTTCGCGCTGCTCGGCGCTCAGGCTGGTTTCGCGGAGAATGATCTCAATCCGGCCCTGCCGTTCACCGATGGCCTGCGCGGCGTTGGTGCAGAGGTTGAAGACAATTTGATGAATGCTGGTCGGATCCGCCAGCACCAAGCCGCTGCGCTCGTCAATCTCCGTCTGCATGACGATTGAGGAAGGCAGGGAGGAGCGCAGCATCTTCAGCGCCTCTTTGACCACGATGTAGATCCGCAGCGGCTTCTTGCGGTGCTCGCTCTTGCGGCTGAAAGTGAGAATCTGCTTGACCAGCTCAGTGGCCCGGTTGCCCGCGATGATGACCTGATCCAAGTCGCCGCGCGCGCCGCTGCCCTCCGGCAGCTCCATCCGCGCCAGCTCGGTGTAGCCAAGGATGGCGGCGAGGATGTTGTTGAAGTCATGGGCGATGCCGCCGGCCAAGGTGCCGATGGCCTCCATTTTCTGCGCTTGGAGCAGCTCCTCCTCCAGCTTCCTCTTGTCCGTGGTGTCGTGGGCGATATAGACGAAGTAGAGAAATTCGCCGTCCGGATTCAGCACCGGCGCGGCGCAGACATGAAAATGCCTGCTGACCGCCTTGTGCTCCATGCTGACGCAGTGCTTTTTAAAATCCTGCATGGCGCGCTGGCCCGGACAGCCTTGACAGGGCTGATCACAGCCCCGGAAGAGGCTGTGGCAGGTTCTGCCGACCAGCTCCTCCGGCGGCAGGCGGAAAAACTCGAAGGCCGCCTGGTTGGCGCGGATGATCCGCATATCCTTGTCCTGCAAGGTGATGATGTCCGGGATCGCGTCAAAGGTGCTTTCCCATTCCTCGGTCTTGCGGATCAGCAGCTCGCGGGCCTGCCGCCGCGAGGTCACATCCTCATAAACCGCGACGATCTCGCCGGTGGGCAGCTTGTAGATGTAGTGCTCCAGACAGGGCAGGCCAGTCTCATCATTCCAGCTGTTTTTTTTCCGCTGGATGCAGGACGGCACAGAGAGATGCTCGGGCACGCCGCTTTGCGCCACCCGCCGGAAGACCTCCAGCAGGCCGGACTGGGCGAAGCCGGGAAAGACCTCTTCCGGGCGGCGGCCTGCCGCATCGCCGCCGCCATTCAGCCGGGCGATGCGCATTCCGGCGGGATTGATCCGGCGGATGACAAAATCCTTGCCGTCCGCTGTCTCATAAACCGCGATGCCGTTGGAGATGTTGTCGACAATGCCGCGCAGGTGCTGCTCCTGCGCCGAGAGCCGAGCCTCCATTTCTGTCCGCCGGAACAGCTGCCTGCTGCTTTGCAGGTAAAAAACCGCCATGCCGCTCACGCCGATCAAATAGATGAGCAGATGATAGAACAGGCCGGTTTTGAACTGCCGCCGGAACAGGGCGACCAGCTCGTCCATCGGCAGAGTGACGCTGATGCCCCCCCGGATGCTGCCCAGCTTGTAGCCGCTCTCCACATGGCATTTGAGACAGGACTGATCCATCACTGTCGGCAGCATGACCCGCATCATGGCGCCGCCGTCTTTGCGGATCAGCTCCGCCGCATCCGCCTCGCCCGCCTCGAAACGGCGGAGGGCGGCCTCCTCCCAGCTGTCCGGGCTGTTTTCCGGATGCAGCGGGCGGAGGCTGGTGATGTTGCCCCGGATGCCATACCGCTTTTCCTCCAGCTGATAGACCTCGCGGGTCATGCGGGCCGGATTGATCAGCTCAGCTCTGCTGTCGGCGGTCTGAATCCCGCCGTGGCCGGAATTCCAGACCTGATAGATGTAGTCCTTGCGAATCGCGGTCAAGCCGATCTCTTTGCCGATGAATTTCAAATTGTTCCATTCGCCTCTGGCAAAGAGGCAGAGCGAGCCGTTCACCAGCAGCGTCCAGAAGACAAAGGCGGTCAGGGACCAGCAGCGGAGCTGTTTGAGATCAGGGGGCGAAATTTTCTGTTCAGTCATACTCTGCGGCGGAGGACAGGGAAGCCTGGAGGGCAGTTTGAGACCCGCATATTTTCACTGTATAATGGCTGAAATCAGAAGTCAAACAGGGATTGCCCGGCCAGCCGCTTCCGCGCCGGGAGCTGGATTGCCAGCTGACAGATTAAACAGTTTTTTGAACAAGTAAAAAAAATTAAACTCTCCTGGTTGACAAAAAAGGCGGCAGCGCGTATCATGAAAAAGAGAGTTCGGCAGGCGTGGCGGAAGGCCGGGGCATCAGGGTTCCGGCGGCAGTCAGGCCGCCTGCTGGAGAACAAAGGAGAACGACCATGAACATGCGAACAACATTGCGGGCTGCCGCGCCTCTGCTGCTGGGCTGCATTCTGCTGCTGGCCGCCGGACTGGGTTCGGCGGAGGAAATTCTGACCTGCGGCGCAGGACCGCGACCGCAGCTTGGGGGCAAAAAAACTGCGTCAGAGCCGGGCATCGCCATCCGCAAGACAGATGATGCCGGACAGGCAGGCTGGACCTACAAAATCATCAACACCGGCAATGTCCGGCTGACCAATGTCCGCGTGACCGACGACCGCTTTGCTGCGGTCAGCTGCCAGCAGGACGCTTTGAATGTGGGCGAGTCAATGGCCTGCACCGCGTCAGAGCCGTCCGAAGCGGCGGGCAGAGGCTGCGCAGTGGCCGATCATGTGGTGATCAGCGAGGTCGGTGTGACTGTGACAACCAAGGGCGACTGCGCCGAGGAGGCGGACGGTTTTTGAAGCCGGAACGTCCGGGCGTGGCAGGCCGAGTCCTTGACTGGACTCGGCTTTTTTATTTGTGGTATTTACGCCCGGCCTTGATTGAGCAGGCGCGGTAGAGCTGTTCCAGCAGGATGAAGCGGCTCATCTCGTGAGTGAAAGTGAGGCGGGAGAGCGACCAAAGCTGCCCGGCCTGCCGCCGCACCCGCTCATCAAGGCCGAGATGGCCGCCGATGAGAAAGCAGATGGTGTGCAGGCCCCGGTCTTCCCAAGCGGCGAGGGTGGCGGCCATTTCTTCTGAAGTCTGCTCGCGGCCCGCCGGATCAAGGGCGACGACCAGAGACGCGCCTGCCGCCAGCGCCAGCAGCAGATCCGCCTCGCGGACCATCAGAACTGCGTCCGGCTCATTTCTGCCCGGCTCCTTCAGCACCTTGATGTGCACTGGCAGATAGCGGCCCAGCCGTCCGGCGTAATCGCGAATGCCCTGCTCCAGATAGCTTTCCTTGGTTTTGCCGAGAAAGGGGATGAGGAATTTCATCAGCAGAGCAGCCGCCTGTCCTGCTCCAGCAGCTGGCGGAAGACGGCGCAGAACTCCTCCCAGCTCAAGTGCTGGTTCATGCCGGGGCAGGACTCGCGGATGGTGCGGAAGTTGTTCTCATCCGTGAGAATGCTGGGATGCAACGGCCACTGACCGCAACGCCACGGGCGGCCTTCATGCACGGCGCAGCCCTGCTCCGGGCTGTAGAAGATGCAGTGATGCTCAACAATCCGCATCTGCACCACGCCCTTGGTCACGCGCCAGTATTTCGCCTCCATCTCCTCACGGCTCAGACCGAGCTTGGTCATCATCCGCGCCTGGTCGTCCTGATCGAGCGAGACAGTGGTTTCCCCCTGACAGCAATAGCCGCAGCGGGCGCAGGTAAAAATGTCGGACAAACTCGCTGGCTTCATCGGCTGCTCCTCTTCCGCCATTCCCACGGCGGCAGCGGACGTTTTTCCTGCCAGAGACCGGCCTTCCGCTTCCGCGCCCGCTCCTCCAGCTCGCGCAGCTCAATGCAAAGCGGCTGCTTCCTGCAATAGGCTTCATACGTCCACGCGTAGCCAGCCCGCACCAGCTCGCGGTTGAGCAGCTTGCCGCCCGCGCTGATCAGACCGACAACGCGGCCATAGCGGTCTGTGTCCACCCGCTCCACCTTCACCTTTTTGCCCAGCACCTGCTTTTCGGTGAACTCCGCCGCCTGCCTGCCGAAGCTCTGGCGTGATTCCGGGCAGTCCACGCCGTAAAGCCGCACCTTGACGATCTCCCGCCCTTTCCGCACCTGCACGGTGTCGCCGTCGAGCACCTTGACTGCCTCGCCCTGCCAGGCATTGGCGTTCGCGACCGGCAGCAGCCAGCGCAGATAGAAGAGCCAAGTCAGCAGTTTGATGATTTTTTTGCCCATGATCAGATCAGCGCCAGCATGGCTTGAATCAGTTTGTCCGCGCCCTCGCCGATCTGGTCAACCCGCGAATCAAGCATGTAGCAGGGCGTGCTCACAATTTTATTGGCGCGGTCAACCGTGATTTCGCCATGCAAAGTCGGCGCATGAACACCGCCCATTTTGGCGATGTTTGCGGCAGTCTCCGCGTCCTGCCCAGCAGTGACGGTCACGCCGCCCAGCACTTTGGCAAGGATGACCGGAGCGATGCAGAGCGCGCCGATGGGCTTGCCTGCCGCGTGCATGGCTTTGACCGCCCGCGCTGTGTCCGGGTTGACGACGCAGTCCGGGCCGTCAAAGGCGTAGGTGCAGAGATTTTTGGCCGCGCCGACTCCGCCGGGAATGACCAAGCCGTCAAAATCAGCGGCGTTGAACTGGGCCAAGTCCTTGATCCTGCCGCGAGCGATGCGGGCCGCTTCAATCAGCACATTGCGCTGCTCCGGCATCTCTTCGCCAGTGAGATGGTTCAGCACGTGATGCTGCGTCACATTCGGGGCAAAGCACTGGTATTCAGCTCCGTTTTTGTGCACAGCCCAGAGGGTCAGCGTGGCCTCGTGGATTTCCGAGCCGTCGCGGTGGCCGCAGCCGCAGAGGATGACAGCGAAGGTTTTGGTGGGCATGAAGCTGCTCCTGTAAAAGAGTGATCAGCAGAAGGATGCTTGGGCAGGCGGCGCGAAGGAAAAGCCCATCATGCGGCTGAGGGATTCAGCCGCCCGGAGGCGGACGCTTTCCTCCACCTGCACCTCATTGCGCCCGTCTTGCAGGACGGCGAGCAGATTGCGCAGGCCGTTTATCGCCATCCACGGGCAGCGGCTGCATGACTCGCAGCTTGCGCCTTCTCCGGCTTTCGGGGCTTCCAAGAAGAGCTTGTCCGGCATAGCCTGCCGCATTTTATAGAATATGCCCGGCTCGGTGGCGACGATGAAGGCCGGGGCCTTGCTCCGCTTGGCCGCGTTGAGAAGGTTGCTGGTCGAGCCAACATAATCAGCCAGACTGATGACATCGGGCGGCGATTCAGGATGCACCAGCACTTCGGCCTCTGGATGCCGCTCTTTCAGACGCCGCAGCCCGTCGGCTTTGAACTGCTCGTGAACGATGCAGGAACCGGGCCAGAGCAGCATGTCCGCGCCGGTCTCGCGCTGAATATAGCTGCCGAGGAAGCGGTCTGAGGCCCAGAGAATTTTCTGCCCCTCCTGCTTCAGGTGGGCGACAATCTTGAGCGCGTTGCTCGATGTGACTACCCAGTCGGCCTCGGCTTTTACCGCCGCGC
The DNA here is from genome assembly GCF_048287365.2 of Candidatus Electronema sp. JC. Classification (NCBI taxonomy): domain Bacteria; kingdom Pseudomonadati; phylum Thermodesulfobacteriota; class Desulfobulbia; order Desulfobulbales; family Desulfobulbaceae; genus Candidatus Electronema; species Candidatus Electronema sp. JC. Next base: position 52,120 of record NZ_JBLWEM020000052.1, read on the forward strand.
TGGTGTTGGCGTAGACCACCGCCGTGCGCTCCGGGTGCTGCTGCCGTGCCTCGCGGAACAGCTCTGCCGGGCAGTTCAGATCCAGCGAGCATTCCGCCTGCAAGGAGGGCATCAGCACCCGCTTGGCCGGACTGAGGATTTTTGCGGTCTCGCCCATGAAACGGACTCCGGCGACTGCCAAGGTCTGCGCGGCGTGGTCGCGGCCAAAACGGGCCATCTCCAGCGAGTCGGCCACGCAGCCGCCAGTGCTTTCCGCCAGCTCCTGCACAGCGTCAGGCGTGTAGTAATGGGCGATCAGCACCGCGTTCTTCTCGCGCAGCAGAGCGGTGATCTCAGCGAAGAGCCGGGCTTTCTCCTCTGCCTGCAAGGGCGCGGAAGCCTCTGCTCCGTCACGGTATGCCTGCTCAAGACAGGCGGCATCCACTTTAGGATATGTGATATGCAACAGGTTCATTGTGCTCTCTGCGGCAGGACTGGAGGAAAGCGGTCACAGTCACCCTTCGGCTCCGCTCAGGGCGCTTGACAGTGCCCTGAGCGGAGCCGAAGGGCATTGACACAACAGCATCAAACCAAGTTTCCGCCCGCCTGACAATAAAAAAAAGCCCCTGCCGTTTGGCAGGGGCTATGTTCTGTAGGGGCGGTTCGCGAACCGCCCCTACATTGGCTCAGGCCGCCTTCACCCAGGCCGCCTGGAGGCCCTTTTCGCCTTCCTCAAGAGCCAGACAAACTGCCGCGCCTTCCTCAAGGTCGTTCATGCTCAGTTCCTTGAGGGCGTTGGCGTGGAAAAAAACCTCCTGATTGTCGAGCGTCATGATGAAGCCGTACTCGTCAAAGACCCGCTGCACCGTGCCCCGCGTGTCGCCGGGCGCGCCGCCCAGCACCTTGACGCTGGCCTCGTGCTTGTGATCGTGCTTCCTCCTGACTATATCTTTGAGCTGCTGACCAAGGACATCGAAGGTCTCCACCAGCAGGGGATGCACCTTCTCGCCCCAGCGCTTGACCACCACAGTGTCATTAGGCACCGATGCGACGAGGCTGACCTCGCAGCCGCCTTCTTTGTAGCCGGGCGTGGCTTCAATGCTGACCCGCAGGTGAAGAACAAGATTGGCGTAGTGCCGGATCAGCTTCTCGCGTTCTTCCTCGATTTTCTCCTGCCAGCCAGCGCGCATGTCAAGATTTCTGGTCTCAACTTTCAGATCCATATTTCCTCCAAGTTCTCAGCGTCAGCGACCCCATGCCGCTGCCTTGTTGTGCAGCAGGACTGCTGCCTCAGTGTGTCGTGTTCATGACGATGCCCTCCTGATCTCTTGGCAGAGGAACGCGGAATCTGCGGAAAGGACGGAACAGGAAAGAATTGCGCGGCATCTGCGCGGACAAGCGCGGCCATTGAGGTGAAATTCAGTCTTACCATACAGTTATTATAGACATTCAGCCGCGAATAGACAAGCCTTAAAACACGACATTTCCTTGACGTGAGGCGCGGAATCCGTGTACGCTTTTTCCAGACCGCTGCGCATGACAACAAAGGAGAAAAAATGGGCAGAAAAATCGGAGTGCTGCTGCTGAACATGGGCGGACCGGAAAAACAGGAGGATGTCTTTCCCTTCCTCCGCAATCTTTTTTCCGACCGGCAGATCATCCGCCTTGGACCGAGCTGGCTGCAAGAGCCGCTGGCCGCCCTGATCGCCTGGAGGCGCGCGCCGAAAAGCAAGGCGAATTATCAGAAAATCGGCGGCGGCTCGCCCATTTCGGCCATCACAGCCCGCCAGGCGGCGGCCTTGGAGCAGGCTTTAGCTGCGGACGGCGCGTTCATCGTCCGGCCTGCGATGCGCTACTGGCATCCCTTCGCCGCCGCTTCGCTGATGGAAATGTCCGCCGCCGGGGTAACGGAGCTGATCGCTCTGCCGCTCTATCCCCATTACTGCCGGGCCACCAGCGGCTCCTCCTTTGCCGATCTGCGCGAACAAAATCAGAAGCTCGGCCTGAATCTGCCGATCAGGGAAATCCGCTCCTGGCCGGACGAACCGGATTACATCGCCTGCCTGGCCGCCCGCATCCAAGCAGGGCTGGCCAAATTCGGCGGGGCCGCGCAGGTGGTGTACAGCGCGCACAGCCTGCCGCAAAAGTTCATTGACGAGGGCGACCCGTATGTCGAGGAAATCCGCCAGACCATCGCCGCTGTGGAGCGGCGCACCGGCCAGCAGGGCAGGCTCTGCTTCCAAAGCCGCAGCGGCCCGGTGCAGTGGCTGGAGCCGTCCACGCCGGACATGCTGCGCCAGCTTGCCGCCGAGGGCTGCAAAAACATCCTGATGGTGCCCATTGCCTTTGTCTCTGATCACATCGAGACGCTGTACGAGATCGACATGCTCTACAAAGACATGGCGCAGGGGCTGGGAATGCGGCTCGAATCCACGCCCGGCCTGAACGACGATCCGCAGTTCATCAGCGGGCTGCGGAAGCTGGTGCTGGCCTGCTGCGCCGCGTGAAGGCAGGCACTGCCATGTCCGCTCTGAAACAGGCCGCCCGCACCGCCCTCTGGTTCGCCTTCCTCACCTTTCCGCTGCTGGTGATCAAGGTCAATCCCTACGAGCGCACGGTTGTCTGGCGCTGGCAGAATTTGCTCTATGTTGCGCTGGCCGCCTTTGCCGGCTCGCTGCTTGTGCAGGCTGCCGCCGCCTTCAAGACGCGAAAAAAGCCGCAGGCCGCCGCTCCTGCCAAAGACTGGCTGCTGCTCTTGAACAAGATGGCAGTCCGCCTGCCCGCGCTGGCCCTGCTCCTGCTGGCGCTCGGCCTTTTTCCGCATTCGGTCTCCTCTTATCAGGTCAGTATTATGATTACGGCCCTGCTCTACGTGATGCTGGGCTTGGGCCTGAATATCGTGGTCGGCATGGCCGGACTGCTGGATCTCGGCTACGTGGCTTTCTACGCGGTCGGGGCCTACTCCTACGCCCTGCTCAACCTCCATTTCGGCATCGGCTTCTGGACAGCCCTGCCGATTGGCGGAATTCTGGCCGCGCTCTTCGGCATCCTGCTCGGCTTTCCGGTGCTGCGCCTGCGCGGCGATTATTTAGCCATTGTCACCCTCGGCTTCGGCGAGATCATCCGCCTTGTGCTGGAAAACTGGACAGAGTTCTCCCAAGGCCCCAGCGGCATTTCCGGCATCCCCCGGCCCGGTTTTTTCGGCATGGAGCTGTCCTTGCAGCAGTCGGTCATCTATTTGTATTATCTGATGCTCGGCATGGTTATCTTCACTGTCTTCGCCGCCAGCCGCCTGCGGCATTCGCGCATAGGCCGCGCCTGGGCCGCCCTGCGCGAGGACGAAATCGCCTGCCGGGCAATGGGCATTGACAAGACGCGGATCAAGCTGGCCGCCTTCGCCTCTGGTGCCTTCTGGGCGGGCATGGCCGGGGTGCTCTTCGCGGCCAAGACTACCTTTGTCAACCCGGCCTCGTTCACCTTCATGGAGTCGGCAATCATCCTCTGCATCGTCGTGCTGGGCGGCATGGGTTCCATTCCCGGCGTGATCATCGCCGCGCTGACGCTGATCCTTCTGCCCGAATACCTGCGCGCCTTGGCCGACTACCGGATGCTGGCCTTCGGCGCGGCCTTGGTGCTGCTGATGATCTTCCGGCCAGGCGGGCTGTTTGCTCCGACCCGGCAGACATGCGTGTCACGCCGCAAAAATGAATCATGAACGATCCAGCCATGTCCGCACAACAACGCGCTGCCGCGCCCGCCGACCTCTTCAGCCGCAGCATCTCCTATCTGCGGCTCTCGCTCACTGACCGCTGCAACCTGCGCTGCCGCTACTGTGTGCCGCCTGAAGGCCAGCCGCCCTGCTTGGCCCACGATGCGCTGCTCAACTACGAGGAGCTGCTGCGGGTGGTGCGGGCGGCGGTCAGCCTTGGCATGACCAAGCTGCGGCTGACCGGTGGCGAGCCGTTAGTGCGGAAAGGCATCATGGGTTTTGTCGAACAGCTGGGCGAAATTGACGGCCTGACGGACATCCGCATCACCACCAACGGCGTTTTGCTGGAAAAATACGCGGCAGGGCTGAAGGCCGCTGGCATCAGCAAGATCAACATCAGCTTGGACAGCCTGAAGCCGGAGCGGTTCGCCGCCATCACCGGCGCGGACTGCTTCGCCCAAGTCTGGCGGGGAATTGAGAAAGCGCAGGCGGTCGGCTTTGCGCCGGTCAAGCTGAACATGGTGGTCATGCGCGGCGTGAACGACGACGAGCTGGCCGACTTCGCCCGGCTCTCCCGCGACACGGACATGCACATCCGCTTCATCGAGTTCATGCCGGTCGGCGCGTCCTCGCGCTGGAGCAAGGACACCTATTTCTGCTCTGACCAGATCAAGGAGCGGCTCAAGCATCTCGGCGAGCTGCTTCCCGTGCCGCGCAGCGAGACCGACGGCCCGGCCTGCATGTTCCGGCTGGGAGAGGACGCGCAGGGCAAAATCGGCTTCATCAGCCCGTTAAGCCACCATTTCTGCGACCGCTGCAACCGCCTCCGTCTGACCTCGGAAGGACGGCTTCGCGCCTGTCTGCTCCACGACGCGGAAACCGACCTCCGCGCTGTGCTCCGCCAAGGCTGCACGGACGAGGACATTCGCGAGACCCTGCTGACCGCTGTCCGCAGCAAGCCGCAAGGCCACCGTATGGAGGAACGGCTGCGCGAGCAGGAGGGCGGCTGCCACGGGCGCATGTCGAGGATTGGAGGCTGAGGAAAGTCCGGTGTTTACCGGCCTTGCAGCGGCGCCGCCTGCCGCTGCCCAAACATAAAGCAAAGCGGAAAAAGATTGATGATCAGCATATTGTCAACAGTTTTCGGCGGGATAGGTTTGTTTCTTTTGGGCATGATCCTGATGACGGACGGCCTGAAAGCCATGGCCGGCGACTCGCTGCGCTCGGTGCTGTCGCGCTTCACCGGCAACCGCTTCTCGGCGGTGACGATGGGCGCGTTGGTCACAGCCTTGGTGCAGTCCTCCAGCGCGACGACCTTGGCCACCATCGGTTTCGTCAGCGCTGGCCTGCTCGGCTTCGGCAGCGCGGTGGGGATCATGCTGGGGGCCAACCTCGGCACCACCTCCACTGGCTGGCTGGTCGGCCTGCTCGGCCTGAAGCTCTCCATCGGCGACATCCTCCTGCCCTTCATCGGCGTGGGCGCGCTGGCCCGGCTGATCGGGCGGGGGCGGCTGGCTCAGGCGGGTTCGGCCTTGGCGGGCTTCGGCGTGATTTTTGTCGGCATAGATGTCCTCCAAGGCGGAATGCAGGAGCTGGCCCAGAATTTCAAGCTCGACGCGTTCGCCCAGCCCGGTCTGGCGGGCCGGGCCTGGCTGGTGCTGATCGGCGCGGCAATGACCGTGGTCATGCAAAGCTCCAGCGCGGCAGTGGCCACTACCCTCACCGCGCTGTCCAGCGGCGCGATTGATCTCAGCCAGTCCGCCGCGCTGGTGGTCGGGCAGAACCTCGGCACCACCGTGACCGCAGGCATCGCCGCTGTGGGAGCGACAGCGGCGGCCAAGCGCACGGCGGCGGTGCATCTGCTCTTCAATTTCGGCACCGGCATCGTGGCCTTTGCCGCGCTGCCCTGGCTGGTGGCCGGAGTGGAAGCCTTGGCCGAACAGCTCTGGCAGGATGACGCGGCCCTGACGCTGGCCGCCTTTCACACGCTGTTCAACCTCATCGGCCTGCTGATCTTTCTGCCCCTCACCCACCAGCTCGCCGCGCTGACCGAGCGGATCATCCCGGAGCGGCGGTCGAAATACACCGCCCGGCTCGACCCCAGCCTGCTTTCCATCCCGGCAGTGGCCTTTGAGGCGGCCTGGCGCTCGCAGGCGCAGATCGCCTCGTCGCTCTTCCGTCTGCTCGCCCACGATCTGGCCCAAGGCATCCGCCCGCAGGAGCAGCTGCTTGATCAGCTCGATCTGGCCCTTGACGAGGTGCGGCATTTTTTAGCCAAGATCGAGCGCAGCGAGGGGCGCAAGGCTGATCTGCACCGGCAGATCAGCGCGCTTCATGCCAATGACCACTTGGAGCGGCTGGTGCAGGACGCGCGCAAGGCTGGGCAGATGAAGGACGAGCTGCGGCAGATGGAGAATTTGGCCAGAGCGGCGCGGAGCCTCTCGTCCCTGCTGGGCACCTTGGCCGACGATTTGGACTCCTCCGGCGGCGTGCCGGACGTGGCGGCGGTGCAGGACTTCTCCCAGCGGCTGGCTGACGAGCGCCGCTCGGCCCGTCCGGCCATCCTTGAAGCCACCGCCTCCAAGCAGATGGAGCCTGACGCGGCCCTCAAGGCGCTGTCGGCCCAGCGCTGGATTGACCGGCTCGCCTATCACGCCTGGCGCTGCGGCCACCACTTCCGCATCACCCAAGGCGAGGAGAGCGCGGGCGGAGCCAATCCGCCGCAGCCGCAGGACTGAATCAGCAGTTGAAAACCAGCGGCATCCGGTTTACACTGCATCATTTCTGAGGGGGAGCAGGAAACGCCGCCCGATTCCGACCTGAACACGCGATGAGCAAGAAGACCTTTGAGCAGGCTTTGGCCAAATTGGAGCAGCTTGTGAGCGAGCTGGAGCAGGGCCAGCCCTCGCTCGACCTGAGCCTGAAAAAATTCGACGAGGGCGTGCAGCTCGCCGCCTTCTGCGGCCAGAAGCTGGCTGAGGCCCGCAGCCGGGCTGAACTGCTGCTGCGTCAGGAGGACGGCGGTCTGGCGGCAGTTCCTTTCAGCGCGGCGGACGGCGGCTGAAGTCTCCGCGCAGAACGACCGGGCCGATCCGCCCGCAGCCTTTTTCAAGGAAACGACCATGACGGAAGCCGCAGCCGAACTGAGCCTGCTCGACACCATTGACTCCCCGGCAGACCTGCGCGGCCTGCCTGTCCGCGATTTGGAGCTGCTTGCCGAGGAAATCCGGGAGCGGATCATCGCCACCGTAGCTGAAAACGGCGGCCACCTCGCGCCCAGTCTTGGCGTGGTCGAACTGACTCTTGCCCTGCACTCCGTCTTCAACACCCCGCAGGACAAGCTGATCTGGGACGTGGGCCATCAGTGCTACGCCCACAAGCTGATCACGGGCCGCCGCGACAAATTCCACACCCTGCGGCAGGCGCAGGGCATCAGCGGCTTTCCCAAGCGGGCCGAGAGCGAATACGACACCATTGAGACCGGCCACAGCTCGACCTCCATCTCCTTCGCCCTTGGCTTGGCGGCGGCCCAGCAGCTGCAAGGCGACCAGAGCAAGGTCATCGCTGTGATCGGCGACGGCTCGATGACCGCCGGGCTGGCCTTTGAGGCTCTCAACCACGCGGGCGACCTGCACAAAAATCTGATCGTCATCCTCAACGACAACGAGATGTCGATCTCGGCCAATGTTGGCGCGCTGTCAAGCTTTCTCAGCCGCAAGATGACCTCGAAGACGGTGCGCCGCCTCAAGGATCAGATTGAGGAGGGTCTGAAGCTCTGCGCCGTGGGCGAGAACATCCTCAGCATCCTGCGCAAGTCCGAGGAAAGCCTGAAAGTCCTCTTCACGCCGGGAATGCTCTTCGAGGCCTTCAAGTTCGACTACGTTGGCCCGATTTCCGGCCATGACCTGCCTGTCCTGCTGGAGACTTTGGAGAATGTCCGTGACAACAGCCACGGCCCGGTGCTGGTGCATGTCCTGACCACCAAGGGCAAAGGCTATGAACCGGCGGAGAAAAACCCCGGCGACTACCACGGCCTTGGCCCCTTCTCCACTGTGGACGGCAGACCGCTGCCCGTGCCCGGCCCGCCGTCCTACACCGCTGTTTTCAGCAAGACCATCTGCGGGCTGGCGGAAAACGATCGGCGCATTGTCGGCATCACCGCCGCCATGCGCGCAGGCACCGGGCTGCTGGAGTTCAGCAAACGTTTCCCTGACCGCTTTTTTGATGTCGGCATCGCCGAGCAGCACGCTGTCACCTTTGCCGCCGGACTGGCCTTGGCCGGACTGCGGCCCGTGGTCGCGGTCTATTCCAGCTTTGTCCAGCGGGCCGTGGATCAGATCATTCACGATGTCTGCTTGACCAACCTGCCGGTGGTCTTCGCCATTGACCGCGCAGGCGTGGTCGGCGACGACGGCCCCACGCATCACGGCGTGTTTGATATTTCGCTGCTCCGCTGCGTTCCCAATCTGACCCTGATGGCACCCAAGGACGAGAACGAGCTGCGCCAGATGCTCTTCACCGCCCTCAGCTTGGACGGCCCCTGCGCTGTCCGCTATCCGCGCGGCTCCGGCGAAGGTGTGCCGATGGACGAGGAGCCGCGCCTGCTGCCGGTCGGCAAGGGCGAGCTGCTGCGCGAGGGCGGCGATGTCCTGCTGCTGCCGGTCGGCAACCGCGTTTATGCGGCGATGCAGGCGGCGGAAGGTCTGGCCAAGCTCGGCGTTGAGGCGGCGGTGATCAACCCGCGCTGCATCAAGCCCTTGGACATTGAGCTGATCAGTCATTGGGCGGAACGCTGCGGCAGGGTGCTGACCGTGGAGGACAATGCCAAAAAAGGCGGCTTCGGCGGCGCAGTCGCGCAGATGCTGCACGAGCGGCATTTGACTCTGCCCGTGCGCATTCTCGGCTACGGCGACGCGTTCATCGAGCAGGGGCCGCAGCCGATGCTCTGGAAGGACGCGGGCATTGACGCGGCAGGAATCATCAAGGCCGCGCTGGAGCTGATGCGGCAGCAGAGTGCCGCTCAGTGAACCGAAAGATACTCCTCATCAGCCCGCAGCCTTTTTTTCAGTGGCGCGGCTCGCCGATCCGGGTGCGCTTTGTCCTCAAGAGTCTGAGCGAGTCCGGCCATGCGGTGGATCTGCTCACCCTGCCGTTCGGCGAGGACGAGCAGATTGCCAATGTCCGCATCATCCGCGCTCCCAATCTTTTCCGGGCCAGGCAGATCGCCATCGGCCCCTCGCCGCTCAAGCTGGGCTTTGACCTCATCCTGTTCTGCAAAGCCGCTGCCCTGCTGCGCCGTCGCCGTTACGACCTGATCCACGGCATCGAGGAGGCGGGCTTTATCGCCCTGCTTTTAGCCCGGCTTTTCAAAACCAAGGCGGTGTTCGAGAAACATTCCGACCCGTTCTCCTACCGCCGGGGGATGCTCAAAAATTTCCTCCTCTCCTGCTACGCCGCAGTGGAGTCTTTTGTCATCCGCCGGGCGGACTTGGTCATCTGCACCGGCGCAGGTCTGACCCGGCAGGCGCAGGCCGTGGGCACGGACAAGCCGGTGCACACCATTTACGACATGGCCTCCTCAATGACTGAGGCCAGCCCGGCCCGCACCGCCGCAATCGGGGCGCGGCTGCGCCAGCGGCCTGACGAGCTGCTCATCACCTATGTCGGTTCCTTCGCTGTTTATCAGGGAGTGGAGATGCTCTTCGAGGCCATGCCGACAGTCTGCGCCGCCCTGCCGCAGGCCCGTTTCGTGATCATCGGCGGCAGCGCGGAGGAAATCGCCCGGCGGCGGGCCTGGCTGGCGGAACGCGGCGCGGCGGAGCAGGTTGCTTTTCTTGGCCGGGTGGCCCCGGACGAGCTGCCGGACTATCTCGCCGCCTCGGACATCCTTGCCGCGCCCCGGCAGTCCGGGGTCAACACCCCGCTGAAGGTGCTGGACTACTACAAAGCGGGCCGGGCCATTGTCGCGGCGGACGTGCCGTCCAACCAGCTCATTCTCAATGAGACCACCGCGCTTTTCGCCCAGCCTGATCCGGCCTCCTTCGCCGCCCAGCTCATCCGGCTGGCCGGAGACCCGGCACTGCGGCAGCGGCTCGGTGCCAACGGCAGGCTGCTCTATGAGCAGAAATATAACTTCGCCGCCTTTCAGCGCAGGCTGGAGCGGGCCTACGCCGAATTGGACCGACAGGACTGAACGCATGGACCTGCTGGCCGACACGCATCTGCATCTTTATCCCTGCTATGACTTGGACCGCGCCTTCTCCCGCCTGCTTGATCAGCTTGGCGGCGGCGCGCTCCGGGCAGGCTTTCTCGCGGAACGGGCTGACTGCCATGTGTATGAGCAGCTGCGGTGCGGCGACATCCTGCTGCGCGATTTCACGCTTGAGGCTGCTGACCGCCGCCAGCTTGTCCTGCGGCGCGGCAGCGACGGCAGCCGCCTCTGTCTGCTGCCGGGCCGCCAGATTGTCGCCGCAGAGCGGATTGAGGTGCTTGCCCTTTGTACAGACGCGCTTTTTGCCGACGGTCTCCCGGCGGCGGAGCTGATCAAATCCATCCGGGCGGGCAATGGCGTGCCGGTGCTGCCGTGGTCGCCGGGCAAATGGCTGTTTCAGCGCGGCAGGGTCATTGACGGCCTGCTGCGGCAGTTCAGCGGCCAAGATCTTCTCATCGGCGATGTCAGCCTGCGGCCCGCAGGCTGGCCGCTGCCGCCGCTGCTCCGCAAGGCCCGCTGTTTGGGATATCAAATGATCTGCGGCTCCGATCCGCTGCCCTTCAGCGGCGAGGAGGACAAATTCGGCAGCTGCGGCTCCCGGCTGACAGCGGCGGCGGAGCTGGAGCCGGACGCGCTGCTCCGCGCCCTGCTGCAAGGCAAGGCCGCCGCCAGCAGCGTCGGCAGGCGGTCCGGGCTGCTGGAGCTGCTCCGCCGCCTGCGCCGCAACGCCGCTGTCCGCCGGGCCGCCTCTTCAGTTCAACATAAGGAAAAGACGTGAGCAATTCAGTGCATGAGCAGTTCAAGGGGGCGAAAGTCTTGATCACCGGGGCCACTGGCTTCACTGGCCGGGTGCTGACGCACAAGCTGGCTGCCGCCGGAGCGGAGATTCAGGCCATCGCCCGCCCTTCCTCGGATCTTGGCGACCTCAGCGGGCTGCCGATCCGCTGGTTCCGAGGCGAGGTCTTTGATCCGGCCACGGTCAGCGCGGCAGCAGAGGGCGCAGCCTATATTTTTCATCTGGCCGCCGCCTTCCGCGAGGAAAAAGGCACGGACGAGGGCTACCGCCGGGTGCATCTGCATTCCACCCAGCTGCTGGCCGAGGCGGTCAAAGGCAGAGCTGATTTCAAACGCTTTGTCCATGCCTCAACAGTGGGCGTGCACGGGCATATTCCCGGCGACGGCAAGGCGGATGAGAATTCGCCGTTCAGCCCCGGCGACGGCTATCAGCGCACCAAGCTGGAGGGCGAGCAGTGGCTGGCCGAATTCGCTTCAGCCAGCGGCATTCCATACACCATCATCCGGCCCACGCCAATTTTTGGCCCCGGCGACCAGCGGCTGCTCAAATTTTTCAAAATGGCCAACAGCGGCTGGCTGCTGATGCTCGGCAAAGGCAAGGGCATCTACCATCTGATTCATGTTGATGACCTGACCGAGATTTTTCTGCTGGCCGCTGTTTCGGACAAAGCACTCTCGCAGGTCTTCATCGCCGCCAACGACGAGCCGATTTCGATCATCGACATGGGCCGGGTCATCGCTCAGACCTTGGGCAAGGAGATGCGGGTCATCCGCCTGCCGATCTGGCCTTTTTTTCTTGCCGCCGACCTCTGCAAGGCGGTCTGCACGCCGCTGGGCCTTCAGCCGCCGATCTACCGCCGTCGGGTGGCCTTCTACACCAAAGACCGCAAATTCAACATCGCCAAGCTGAACACGGTGCTGGGCTACCGCCTGCGGCACAGCAACGAGAGCGGACTGCGGGAAACCGCGCTCTGGTACCGGGAGCAAGACTGGCTCAACCGCAGCTGAAAAGGAAAAAACATGCGACGAATCACCGTGCTGGGCAACAACTCCGGCCGCAACGCTGGCGACATGGCCATACTTGGCAACTTGCTCCGCGATGTCTCTGACGTTCTGCCGGAAACGGAATATCTTGTGCCGACCACCAAGCCGCAGTTTCTCCGCGAGCATTTCCCGGCTTATAATCTGAAACCGGTGAGCCTGATGCCGTGGAAGGGCAGCATCAGAAATCTCGGCTGGCCGATGTACAAAGCCATGACCGACACCGATCTGGTCCTGATCTGCGACAACATCCTCTTTGACCGCAAATTCTATAATCCGCTCTTCAACAATCTTTCCTCAATAGCCCTGTTCGCGCCGTTCTGCAAGAAGAAGGGCGTGCCCATAGTCCTCTACAATGTCTCGGTCGGGCCGATTGACTATCCGGTCGGAAAAAGGGCTTTGCAGAAGGTCTTGGATGCGACGGATTTAGTTGTCACCCGCGACGCGGCCACTGTGGAAATTTTTGAACGCCTTCATCTGCGCTGCCCGGAGCTGCACATTCATGCCGACTGCGCCCTGAACACCGAGCCGCCGCCGGAAATCCGGCTGCGGGAGATCATCGCCAAGGAGTGGCTTTTCACCAACCCCAAAGGCACTGTCGGCTTCAACGTCAACGCCTACATTGACCACTGGAGCAAAGGCGGCACATTCAGCCGCGAGCAGTTCTGCGCCGCCATTGCCGGGGCCGCTGACCGAGCCATGGCCGATTTGGATGTGGATGTCATCTTTTTTGTCACTCAGGTGATGGACTTGCAGATAACCCGCGAATGCGTGGCGAAGATCGCCCGGCAGGAGCGGGTGCGGATCATCGCCAACACCGAATACCGCTATGAGGAAATTGCCGCCCTGCTGGGCCGGGTGGAGCTGCATTCCGGCCTCCGCACTCACACCCTGATTTTCTGCGCGGCCATGCACACGCCGATGGTCGGCATCACCTCCTACCCGAAAAGCGCGGGCTTTCTCCGCACTGTGGGACAGGAAAAATGGCAGGTGCCCTTTTCCAGCCTGACTGCCGACTATCTGGCGGCGATGCTCAAAAAAGCCTGGGCGGCGCGGGCGGAGACCAGAGCCGAGCTGGCCCGCCTTGTGCCGTCAGAAAAAGAGAAAGCCCGCCGCACCGCCTCGATGCTGAAAAAGTATTTTTCCTGATCCTGAATGCCAATCAAATCAACCTGCGCCGTCCTGCCACGCCTGAACGCCGCTGTCCCGCCTCCTCCGGCAAGAAACAAAAAGCGGCTGTTTTTTTTGCTCAAATTCGCTGTCAGCCTGCTGCTGCTGCTCTACGTCATCTGGACTGCCGGGCTGCACAGCGGGGCAGGGCGGAGCAGCCTGCTCGACACGCTCCGCCATGTGGACTGGCTCTATTGCAGCCTTTCCCTGCTCTGCGGGGTTTTGATGACCGTGATCAGCTCGTGGAAATGGCAGGTGCTCCTCCGCTGCAAGGGCATTCAGGTCAGCCTTTCCCGCCTGACCGCCATTTATTTCATCGGGCGTTTTTTCAACCTCTTCCTCCCAACCTCAATGGGCGGCGACGTGGTGCGGATCTGGGAGCTGAGCCGCCATGCCGGGGAGAAATACGAGGCGGCAGCCTCGGTGCTGGTGGAACGGCTTTCCGGCATGGTCATGCTCGCCCTGCTTTCAGCCGCAGCTGTCCTGCTTGAGCTGCGGCATCATAACCTGCCCGCGCTGAACGCCAGCCTGCTCTTCATCGCCGCTGTCACCCTGCTGGCCTTCTGGCTGATCATCGACCGCCGTCTGCTGCCTCTGCTTTCCCGTCTGCTGGCTCCCCGCTGGGCGGGAGCGGAGAAGCTGCTGGCGCAACTCAGTCGGATGCAGCAGGCGGTGTTCAGCTACAAGGACAGTCCGGCGGGCCTGCTGCTGGTTTTCGCCATTTCCTTGCTTTTTTATTTCACTGCGGTAGTCAATGTCTGGGTGAGCGCGCTGGCCTTTTCCGCCGAGGTGAGCTTTTCGGCCATGCTGCTGGCCGTGCCCGCGCTGATGCTGATCATGAACCTGCCGGTCTCCATCGGCGGCATCGGCCTGATGGAGGCAGCCTACGCCCTGATTTTCCCGCTGTTCGGCTTCAGCCCGGCCCTGGCGCTGTCCACCGCCCTGCTCATGCGTTTGAAAACCATCCTTTACGGCATCGCCGGGGGCTTTGTTCATTTAGCCCGGCTGCGGGCCGGGGAGCCGCAGGCATGAGCGGCGGCCACGGCAAATACCGCTTCCGCGAGGTGATGGAGGATCAGCGGAAATCGGCTCTGCAAAAATATCAGGACACGGTCATGGGCCAGCGCGGCCTGATCCAGCTGCTCCGCTATGAGCTGCTGACCCTGCTGCTCGGCCCGCTGCCTGGAATGCTCGGCCTCGGCCTGCGGCGGATCTTTTACCCGGCCCTCTTCGGCGCGGCAGGCAGGAATCCGGTTTTCGGCCATCATCTCGCCCTGCGCGGCATACACCGTATTTTTTTCGGCGACAACGTGATGCTGGATGATTATGTCTTCCTCAGCTTCCGGGGCGAGGCCGAGCAGAGCATCCGCCTTGGCAGCAATGTGCTGATTGGCCGCTACAGTCAAGTGCGGGCGCGCGGCGGCGAAATCCAGCTAGCTGACAACGTGAGCATCGGCGCGTTCTGCTATCTCGGCACGGCCTCCAAGCTCATTGTCGACGAGCATTGCCTCTTCGGCGGCAATTGTTTTATCGGCGGGGTGCAGCACGGCTTCAGCGATCCGAGCAGACCGATTGCCGAGCAGCCCTTGGTTGACCGGGGCGGCATAGTCATTGGCCGCGATGTCTGGATCGGTGCTCATGCGGTGGTCAACGACGGCGTGCGGATCGGCGACGGCGCGGTGATCGGGGCCAACGCGATGGTGACGAAAGATATTCCGCCCTTTGCGGTCGCCGCCGGGATTCCGGCCAAAGTGATCAGCCAGCGCGGCTGAACATGGCATGTCAGCCTGATCTTGGGGAATTTGCAAATTTATTTGAGAACGGGAACTATTTTCAGTATAATTGAAAAAGCAACCAAAGGCGGAGCTTCCTCCGTCTTTTTTATCCCCGGCGGCTGCCCGCCTTTCATCGCTCACGAGGACAATGCACGCGAACGACCAGCACGCACCAGACAACTCTTCTGCTCCTGATCATTTTGCCCCGGACAATCTTGACCGCCGCGCCGCGCTGCGGAAACTTGCCGCCGGAGCCGCCGCCTTGGCCGGCTGCTCGCTGCTGCCGGAAAAATGGACACCGCCCTTTGCCGAAATCGGCGCGCTGCCCGCCCATGCGACCACCAGCGGCGCGGCCTTCTCCGACTCCGCTCAGTCGCGCGGCTTCGCCAACAGCCTGACCATCGCCGACAGCGGTCAGATCATGCACTGCGACAAAATCATGCAGCACAAGATCGTCTTTCCGAAACTTGGCCCGCAGTACGGCAGAAAACTGCTGCTGGTCTGGAGCGACGGCAACGAGCTGGCGGTTCCTGACTCCGCCAAAATGGCGATGAACGGCAATCCCAGCGATTTCAGAAAATATCAGCCCGGCGGCCGTTACAGCGGCAACAACCGCGACATTCCGACGATGGAAGTGTATGCGAAGAGGGGCACTCATCCCTCCAGCGTGACGCTGTATTACTGATCCCGCCTTGCGAGGAGATGGTTTCACCCGTCTCCTCCGTCAATTCCCTTGTTTTTGCTCCCCTCCTGCGGTACATTTCCCTTTTCTGTTCCTCCGCGCCGCTATCACGCCATGCTGAAAAAAACCGCCGCCCTGCTTGAAATGATCAAATTCAAGCATACGGTCTTCGCCCTGCCCTTCGCCCTGCTGGGCGCTTTTCTTGCTGAACGGAGCATCCCGCCGCCGCAGATTTTTTTCTGGGTGATCATCGCCATGATCGGAGCGCGGACAGCGGCGATGACCTTCAACCGCATCGCCGACCGCCGCTTTGACGCGGCCAATCCCCGCACCAAAAACCGGGCCATTCCTGCCGGAACTGTCTCGCTGAAGGAGTCCTGGCTGCTGACCGCCGCCGCGTCCGCGCTCTTTTTTTTCGCCTGCGCCATGCTCAATCCGCTCTGCCTGGCCATCGCGCCCTTCGCCCTCGCCCTGACTTTTTTTTATTCCCTGACCAAACGCTTCACTTGGCTCTGTCACGTCGTGCTCGGCGTGGCTCTGGCCTTTTCACCTTTGGGCGGCTGGGCCGCCGCAGCTGGCAGCCTGAGCGGCTATCCTTGGGCACTGTCGCTGGGAGTGCTTTTTTGGGTGAGCGGCTTTGACATCATCTACGCCTCGCAGGACGCGGATTTTGACCGTCAGGCCGGACTGCATTCCATGCCCGCCAAGCTGGGACGGAAAAACGCCTTCCGGCTGGCCATTCTCTTTCATGTTTTCGCCTTTCTGCTCTTCACCCTGACCGGCTGGCTGCAAGGGCTGAACTTCGTCTATCACATCGGCATAGCGCTCACTGGCGCGGCTCTTTTTTATCAGCATCTTATCGTCAATCCACGTGATCTTTCACGCATAGAGATGTCTTTTTTCGTCATGAACGGCTTCATCGCCCTGACGCTGTTCATAGCCGCCTGCATTTCCCTGTTCATGGAAAGTTGAATTGAACAGTGCGGGCCGCTGAAAGAGGCGGCCTCACCAAAATGATCTCTTCTTTGTCCTGATCATGCCGGAGGACATCATGCAGTTCACTAAAGCCATTCATCTGCTCTACGTTCCGACGAAGTTCTGCAACATGCGCTGCCGTTACTGCTACTTGGGCACGCTCACGACTGCCAGGCCGGAGCCGGGCAAGGTGCTGGCGACGCTGCACACCGCGCTGGAGCAGCTGCTGGCGCAGGGCTGTCTGCCCTACAATCTTTCCTTTCATGGCGGAGAAGTGACCACGCTCTCCTCCAGCGTATTAGACCAGCTCTTCGGCATTGCCGCCCGGCATTACGCCGATTATGGCGAGGCGATCAAGGCGCAAGGCTTCCGCGTCAATCCCTTGCATATCAAGACCAACCTTCTCAATTTTAATCAGCACGCAGAGGTGTTGGCGAAACACCGAGTCTCGATTAGCGGCAGCGTGGACTTGCCCTTGCGTTTACACGGGCAGTTCCGACGCGACAAGCAGGGCCGCAGCACTTTGGCTCGGATCACCGAGAACCTTAAGCTGCTGGCCGCCTATCCTGCTAACAAGAAGATCTCTTGTGTTGTCACCAGAGCCCATCTGGAAGCTGTAGATGAGTTCATCGCTGACATAAAATATCTCCACTATGAGATTGGCTTGGACATGAGCCGATTCAATGTTATGTTCGGATTTGATTCCATCGAAAACCAGGCTGCGTTTTGTCAGCAGGAAGCTGGCACGAAAATGCTCACTGAGGCCGAGCAGGTGCAGTTCTATCAAGCGGTACAGCAAGAATTCCTTGGCAGTCCCTTAGAGAACGCCTTCCGCACGGAGTGGTTCAAAGAATTTACCCCAGAATACTGCTGCTCCTCCTTCAACTGTGGCAACAAATTCTTCCTGCTGCAAGCAGATGGCGAGGTCTTCTCATGCCCGCGCGGCCAGTCCTCGCCTGCATATCGTTTCGGCAATCTCTTCAGCGACGGCGTGGAGGCCATCCTCAGCAACGGCTGGAGCGCGATTGAGCGCAACGAGAATCTACTTGAAATTGATGACGAATGCGCGGTGTGCCCGTGGCTGCCGCACTGCAATCTCGGCTGCACCTTTGTCCGGCAAGCTGCTGGTTTGAAACGAAGTTACACGTGCCTCCTCCAGAAGCAGCTCTATCAAGACGCACCTGAACGCTGGCCGCCGTTTCCCGCTGATCAGGTCGCTGCCTATGCGCGGAAGTTCTTTCTCAGTAACAACTTAAAGCGGCTGCGCGGCGCGGCCTATGCGGAAAAAACGCGGGTGATTACG
The DNA here is from genome assembly GCF_048287365.2 of Candidatus Electronema sp. JC. Lineage (NCBI taxonomy): Bacteria > Pseudomonadati > Thermodesulfobacteriota > Desulfobulbia > Desulfobulbales > Desulfobulbaceae > Candidatus Electronema > Candidatus Electronema sp. JC. The sequence continues at coordinate 69,760 of NZ_JBLWEM020000052.1, forward strand.
CCGGAACTGTTCACAGATGCAAACCGGCTCGCGGAACTCATTCACCGTGATCCCGGCCTGCAAGCCGTGTACAGCAACGAGCTGTTTTTTCTTAGGATCAACGGCACCGACTACCAGCTCCGCTCGGCGGTGCTGAAAAACATGGCCGAGATCGAGGTGCTGGATGCGGCCAGCACGGTGCTGCTCGGTGTGCGTGAAGACCTGTTCAGCTTGGCCTGCGACGACGAAATCAGCAATTATCTCCATCTGATGCTGCTGCGCGACACCGCTGTGGTTTATGGCGACGAGCAGCGTACCAAGCAGGAGCATATTTTTGACTACTCGCTCTACAGAAACGCCTTTTTTGCCGCTGCCAAGCAGGAAGGCAAACATCTGCTGCTCGACATCTCGCAGCTGCTGATCAGCCATGCGCCGTTTTATCTCGACGGCGTGCGCAACAATCTCTTCCTCACCACCAAAGCATTGCGCGAGCATCATTACGCCAAGCAGAGAAAGAACGCCTTCTATCATATTCAGGCGATCAACCTGCCTTTTCAGAACGTCAAAATCAGCGGCGCGTTTTTATGCGTCCGCTGGATTTACTTGTTGTGCGGCGTCGCAGACTCATTGAGCAACCTTTTTGCCTGCGCAATTACAGTTCTCGGAAGCTCGATATTCAGAGGTTCTGTCACGCTCTTGAACAATTCGAGACTCCACGTCCACGTTTGATGATAGGCTGCACATAGTGCTCTTGGTTCTGCACTGCTTGTGCATGCCAGATAGCGATTATACGAGTCCTCCGAGATATCCTTTTCGAGCGCGCGTGAAGGTGTCGGCCAGTGGTCTGTTGCCCCTTCGTGGAGTCGAACCAGCTTGAGTAGGTTTTCATGTGCTTTGCTGAGCAAAGCCCAGGCGCGAGCGTACTCTCCCCGATTTAAAAGATTGGCCCCAAAGAGCATCAGGCTGATGAGGTTCAACACAAGCCCTTCCACCAGCGGCGCGCCTTCACGTATCGGGGGACCGCCCACGAGAGCGCTTGCGTACCTTGACAACTCTCCTGATCGGTCCAACAAAACAGCCGCCTCAAGCGAGGGAAACCACCCATAGCCTTGCCAAGTGGAAATGACCGGTATGTCCGATTTTCGCATGAAATGGAATTCACCGCGAATGCCGTTTTCAAAAAGTGCGGTGTGGTGGCCGAAGTCGTCCGGAAAGTAAGCAGCAACCGGACTTACGGCATTAAGCCACGAGCGCTGATCGAAATTTTCAAAATGGTCATCCTGGATGAACACTGCGAATTCGATATCAGAGAACTCGTCACCCTCTCCGATAGCAAATGAGCCGAACATCAATGCCGCGATTATTCGTGCATCCTCATGACAACCTTCCTTGAAGAGTTCGATCATTTTCAGTTGAAGCATAGAAATATCCTTTTATTGAAGCCACAGATTATGAGGAAAGGTATACGCAGATTTTTGTTTTTTTTCGTCAGCACAACATGGAGTTCTATTGGCGCAGTCCTGCATCTGTCACTGAGAAACTGACCGGGGAATCATCATGAGCCGATTGCTGAACACAGCAGCAGCCGTCACGCTTTCCAGCACCATGTTTCTTGCTGGCTGCCAGCAGGACAGTCAGAACAAAGTGCTGCGAGAAATGCCTGCGAGCCGCACGCTGTCCTACAATCAAATTGTGTATGTGGAGAATGATGGCCGCTGCGATGCCGGTCAAATGATTAAAATCACTGGCGGCAAGAAGAGCAGAGGCATTCCAAGGAAGCACGAATGTGTCAGCCGCCCGCAATACTGAGCAGCAGCGCGCATAGATGCTTCGGAGTCGCATCCGTGCACGGAAAAGACTTGCATCTGTCCCAGCCGTTCGTTTCTGTTCTTGACACAATTGACTGGCCAGCTTATGCTGGCTGATCAATTGCGCATTTCCCCGCATCAGCATCTTCCCTCTGTCTGAAGGAGCCGTCATGAACATAGACAGCACATCAGCTTCGCCTGCCATCAAACGCGACACTGCTCTGGAAAAAAAACTGGATTCCTATCTGATGCTGACGGGCATCAACGACAAAGTGACAGCCCGGTCGCTGGCGCAGCGGCATTTCTCCGCTCATGCTGGCCAATATCCCTATCTGCTCTTCCGAGGCCGGACGCTGTATCTTTTCACCGCAGACGGCCTCAGCGCGGCAAAACAGCTGCCCGGCACGAACACCGCCGACTACCTGCGCTTTGACGGCGAACGGATCAGCAGGCTGGATCCGCTCTATTATCTTGGCCCCGCAGCGGAAGAGCAGGGCTATGATGACGACTATGGCGGAGGAGACGGCTGCAATAACAACAATAATAACAACAATAACAATAACGGCAACAATAATAATAACAACGGCTGAAGGCCGGAGGAGGCTGGAGCGATGGCTGGAAATATTTTGATCAGCATGGCGCTGCTTATCCTGACGGCGGCGGCGCAGCGTTTTTGCATGCCGACGAAAAGCTGGCCCAGCCCTGCTGGCCGCGAGGCACTGCGGATGGTCTTTCTCTATGTTCTGCCTGCGGTGCTGCTGGCTCTGGCCTGCTGGCAGAAAAAGAAAATTGCCGTGTATAAAAAACGGGCATGGATGGCTGACAATCCGGCTCCGTTCAGTCAGGACAACATAGACTGCTATGTCCGATTCAAAGGAAGAGTTGAGGAGGAGAAGACATTGCGTCTGCCTTTAAGCGGCAGCGAATGCTCTTTCTACACAGCTTCGGTCATTGCGGAATGGCAGACCAAACAGAAGAAGCCGGGCAGCGGCATGGAGACCAACCGCAAGGAGATCTTTCAGGAGCGGTCAGCAGATGTGCTGTGGATGACAGACAGAAACGTCCGGGTGCATGTCTATGTTGACGACTTCAGCAAAACGAGAATGGCTGTGCGCAGGAATGAAAAAAGCAGTTCAAGCTGCCCCCGTGAAGCGCAGGAGAAGGCTGACAGCAAATATACAACATATCATCTGGTTGAGCAGTACATCTCGCACGGAGACCGTGTCATCGCTCAAGGCAGACTTGCTCTCAGCAAGGATGGCCGCCTGTTTATCAAGCCGACTGGCCGTTTGGAGTTCCCTTCGTTCATCGCTGTGCAGCAGCAGGCCAGCCAGATCATACAGGACATTGTGGATCAAGCCGACAGCCGCGCGTGGAACAGACGGATCAGAGTCGCCGCCCTGCTGGTCAACGCCGGGCTGTTTGTTTATTTTTGGCTGTAATGCCTCAGAAAGTCAGGCAGAATTGCCAAAATCTCCGGCAGCGCATCCTCCAGCACGTAGTGCCCGGCATCGGGGAAATAATGGCTCTGCGCGGCAGGGAAACGCCGCCGCCATTCCTCGTAATAGTGGTCGTTGAAGCAGAAGTCACGCCCGCCCCAGCAGATGAGCATGGGTTTGTCCCGCAGCCGCTCTAAAGACTGCTCCACTTTGGTCAGCGTGTTCCACGAGGGATGACTGGGCTGCAAGGGGATGTCGCGCACAAAACGATGGACAGCCACGCGGTTCGCCCAGCTGTTGTATGGATGCAGAAAGCCTGCCTTGACCTCTGGCCGCATTGTCTTCCGCACAGCCATGAAGGTTGCTGGCCAGGCGAAACCGTTCAGCCCGCGCACCAGCAGCGCGCCCAGCAGCGGCCAGCGGCAGACAGCGATCCGCAAGGGAATCAGCGGAGAATGAAAGGCGGCGGTGTTCAGCACCACCAGCCCGGCAACACGCTCAGGATGCTGCCCCGCCCAGCCCATGCCAATCGCCCCGCCCCAGTCATGCACAACCAGCACACAGCGTTCAATGCGCAGATGATCAAGCAGGGCGGTGAAATTGGCAATGTGATTGCCGAGACGGTACGGCCAGTTCTGCGGCTTATCGGACAGCCCGCAGCCAAGATGGTCAGGCGCAATGCAGCGGTGTTCCCCCTTGAGCGCGGCGGTCAAATTCCGGTAGAGGTAGGACCAGGACGGGTTGCCATGCGCCATGACCACTGCCGGGCCGCTGCCCTCGTCGAGGTAGGATAGGCTGTGGCCGTCAGCGGTGCGGAAGGACTGCGGCGTGAATGGATATTCGGCTAAGACGGGCATCACCACTCCATCCCCAGCATCACCGAGTTGATGCCAGAGCCGATGCCGAGCAGCGCAGCCCGCTGGCCTTGCTTCAGCCTGCCCTTTTCAATCCCAATCGCCATAGTGATCGGCGCGGAGACGGAGCCGACGTTGCCCAGCACATCCAAGGTCTCAAAATTGCGGGCAGAATCAATCTCCAAGGCGGCGAAGAGCAGCCGCGCGTGCGCCTGCCCGACTTGATGACAGAAGAAGCGGCGGATGCTGTCCTTGTCCCAGCCGGTCGCCTCCAGAAAGCTCTGCCAGCACATCTTGGCAGTCTCTATGCCTTTTTCCAGCAGCAGCTCGGAGTCGGTGGACATCAACGTCTCCTGCTCGCTGTTCTGGCCGCCTTGGCAGAGATCGTTGTGCTTGGTGTTGGCCCGGCAGGCACCGCCGATCAGCCGGTGGCCGCTGTCGTGCGTCTTTCGGTCGGTCATCACCAGAGCCACGGCCCCGGAGCCAATGGTCAGCGAGGCGAAGGCAGGTTTGATCGTCTTGCGGGTCAGTGTCTCTTCGCTCAAGAGCTGCTGCACAGTGGAGCGGATCAGCTCCTCGGCGGTCTCGCTGGCCACAACTAAGCCGCAGCGCACTTGGCCCAGCTCGATCATATTCGCCAGCACCACCATGCCGTTGAGAAAACCAAGGCAGGCGTTGGAAATGTCGAATATCTGGCAGCGTTCTGGCAGGCCAAGACTGCGATGGACAAAGGAGGCGGTGGCCGGTTCCAGCATGTCCCGGCTCACGGAGGTGAAGACGAGAAAGTCCACGTCCTCCGGCGCAAGCCCGGCGGCCAGCAGCGCCTTCCGGCCTGCCAACACCGCGCCCGCGCTGGGCTTGGCGCCTGCGTCCCAGAAGCGGCGGCTGCGGATGCCGCTCATCAGTTCAAGGCGGCCTTCAGGCAGTTTCAGGCGTTCATAGACCGGCGCAAGCTGCTGCTCAAGGTCAGCGGACGTGACCACGTTGGGCGGCAGTTCGTAGCCGAAGCTGTGCAGGCAGACGCGGGAGTATTTCATCAGGACAGGTCTCCGTTTGTTGGGCAATGGAATAAGGGCGGGGCCGCCCACGTCCTTATATACCCGATGACCGTCTGCGGCGCAAGGCCGGAGGAGCCTCTACAGAACGCAAAAAAGCCGTCCACCGCAGCCTGCGAGGGCTGTGATGAACGGCTTGAACAAGGATTCGGCAGCGGCCTACTCTCCCGCACAGCTTCCCGTGCAGTACCATCGGCGCTGGAGAGCTTAACTTCCGTGTTCGGAATGGGAACGGGTGGATCCTC
>NZ_JBLWEM020000053.1:0-24272 GCF_048287365.2 Candidatus Electronema sp. JC
CAAGCTCAGGAGAAGGAAGACCAGCGTCTTGAGCAGCTCAACCTGTTTGAATAGCGGCTGCCTTCAGGCAGCTCAAGTTGTTTAACCGCTTTGAGCGGTTCAGAATCTCAAGCCACCGGCTTTGCCGGTGGTACTTGACTGATCACTTATGGTTCACCTTTACCTGATTTTTGGCATTTTCAACACCGTTTGATTAGAAAAATTTTGGCGCATACTGTCTGTGTTTTCCTTAACTTATCCTGCGATCTCCCTCCGCTTGATCTGGATGGGCTGGTTGCTGTATAAAGAGTTGTACATTAGGTAGGGCTTGTCTTGACGGATTTGAACAGCGGTGAGTTTTGACATGATGCGGATTCCGGGAGAGCGGGTGCGGGTACGCAGGCAGGTTGTTTTTCATACCTTATACCCGCAGCTATACCCGCTTCATGCAGCGGAAGTCAACGCACTTTTTTGGACGAAAACGCAAGAAAAGCCCGCTAAATTGTTAATGTTAGGGGGCTTTATCGGACAATCGCGGAAGCGAATAGACTACTTTATGGTGCCGAGACCAGGAATCGAACCAGGGACACACGGATTTTCAGTCCGTTGCTCTACCAGCTGAGCTATCTCGGCATTGACTGCTGTCAAAAACGATAAATAATATACCGCAATTCTGCCGTGCCTGTCAATCCTTTTGTGTTTATTTTTTTCCGCCGCCGAGCAGATCTCCGAGATCAATATCAAATTCATCCAAGGCTGTGCCGGTTTTGGACGCAGGCCGCAATTTTTTCTCTGCCACATTGGCTGTTGGCGGCAGAATGGGCGGGTCAAAGTCACCCAGCCCCTCTATTGCCAAGTCGGGAAGCGTGTCATCCGCGCGCTTGCTTTTGCCGCCTGCCGTCTTTTTGCTCGGCACTTGCTCTGGAGCACTTTCTAAGCTCAAGTCGCCCAGCCCGCTGAAGGAAAAGTCAACGTTCGACTCTTTTTCCGCCGCAGGCGGCATCAGCCCGTCAAGATCAAGTCCGCCCAGATCCAAATCCAGCGACGATTCCTTTTTCGCAGGCTTGACCGTTTTCTCCGGCTTGGCTGGCGCAGCGGCGGTGCTGTCGTCAAGATCAAAATCCAAACCTAAGTCATCCAGCCCGCCTGCGTCGTCGGAGGTCTCCGCAGGCAGCTCCACGCCTTTCTCCTGCCGGAGATTTTCCGTTTGTGGAGCAGAAACCGCCTCTTCCATTTCTGGAAGATCAAACGCAATTTCTTCTTTATGCTCTTCCGGTTCCGGTTCTTCATCAGTACTGCTGTCTGCGGACAAGTCGAATTCTATTTCCTGCGGCTGCTCAGAGGATATATCCAGACCGCTGTCAACGGTGTCAATGGAAAATTCAGTATCATTGCCGTCACTTACTTGATCATCTGCGTCGATGCCAAAATCCACGCCACCAGATTCTTCTTCGGAAGCAGAATTTTCTTCTTTGATTTTATCCTCATGCTCTTCTTCCGGATTTTTGAACCATAAAAAATCAGGCGATTCGCTTTTAAATACAACTCCTGACAACTCTTTCGCATCTTTGGCGATATTCTTTTTGCATCCTCCGCATGTTTCCATCTGATCAAAAGAGATGTAGCCGCATTTCTTGCAACGCATAATTTTTTGCCTGGCAGATAAAATTGAACAGGAAGAAAAACCGGCACGGCAGCCGGAAGAAAGGCAGGCCGGGCCGCCGGGAAATTGCAAGCAATCTCCTTACCTGCCATCATTTCACAGAGGCGGCGGCCTGTCAACAGCATTTTTTGGCCTGCGGCCCCCTTGGCGGCGTTTTCAGCCCGGATTTGCGCGAAGAAGCGAATGCGGCATTTTTTTCACTCGCGCCGGTTGACAAAAGCCCCTCATTTCTGAACGCATCGAAAACAGACGTTTTCTCTGTTTTAAGCAAAAATACAACCGGTAGCATGTTTTCAGCTTGAGTCTGCACAACATGTTGTGTTATAAGATTGCACAGCCGCCTGAGGGACAGGCGCCGACTCACTGCTTAAAAAGGAAGGAAGAGATGGGAAAAGAGATGACCAGGACTGTCGCGAAACAGTCCCTGACCGAGACCGCCGAGACCGTTTTGACCCGCCGTTACTACCTCAAAGACGGCCAAGGCAATGTGCTGGAGAACTGGGAATCGCTCTGCCGCCGGGTGGCGGACGCGGTGGCCGCGCCCGACCGGGGGCTGGAGGACTATGAGGCCCTGCGCGAGCAGTTCTTCCGCCTGATTTATCATCTCGATTTTCTGCCCAACTCGCCCTGTCTGATGAACGCGGGCACTGATCTCGGCCAGCTCTCGGCCTGCTTTGTCCTGCCGGTGGACGACTCGATGGACGGCATTTTCACCTCCATCCGCAACGGCGCGCTGGTGCACAAGACCGGCGGCGGCACCGGCTATTCCTTCTCCCGGCTGCGGCCCAAAAATTCGGCGGTGCGCTCGACGCAGGGCGTGGCTTCCGGGCCGCTCAGTTTTGCCGCTGTGTTTGACGCGGCCACCGAGACCATCAAGCAGGGCGGCAAGCGGCGCGGCGCCAACATGGGCATCCTGCGGGTGGATCATCCTGACATCATGGATTTTATCAGTGCCAAACAGGATCAGAGCAAATTCACTAATTTCAACTTCTCGGTGGCGATCACCGACAAGTTCATGGAAGCGGCCAAAAATAATCAGGAATACGACCTGATCGATCCTTCCAACCGCAAGGTGGTCTGCCGGATGAACGCGGCCAAGGTCTTTGATAAAATTGTTGAATTGGCTTGGCACAACGGCGAGCCGGGCGTTTTGTTCATTGACGCGGCCAACCGCGCCAACGCCACCCCGCAGCTTGGTGACTTCGAGGCGACGAACCCCTGCGGCGAGCAATGGCTTTTGCCTTATGAATCCTGCAATTTAGGCTCGATCAACCTCGGTCAGTACGTCAAAAGCGGCGCAGTGGATTATCCCCGCTTAACGCAGACGGTGCGGACAGCGGTGCGCTTCCTCGACAACGTGATTGACTGCAACCGCTTCCCGATCCCGGAGATTGCCGAGATGACCCGCAAGACCCGAAAAATCGGCCTTGGCATCATGGGAATGCACGATATGCTCATCCAGCTGGAGCTGTCCTACGGCGACGAGGCGGGGCGGGCGGAATCGGCTAAAATCATGCAGTTCATCCGCGACGAGGCCGAGGCTGCCTCCATTGAGCTGGCCGGGCTGAAAGGGCCGTTCCCGGCTTGGGATCCGCAACACAATCACTATCCGGCCCGGCGCAACGCGGCCCTGACTTCCATTCAGCCCACCGGCACGGTCTCGATGATTGCGGACTGCTCCTCCGGCTGCGAGCCATATTTCTCTGTTGTTACTGAAAAAAACGTCATGGATGGCGACCGTTTTCTGATGGTCAACAAGCATTTTGAGGCTGCGGCCAAGCGCGAAGGCTTTTTCTCCGAAGCTGTGATGAAAAAAGTGGCCCAGAGCGGCACAGTGCTCGGCCATGCGGAAATCCCGGAGAAATGGCAGCGCATCTTCCTTGCCGCGCAGGACATCAGCCCGGCGGATCACATCAAAATGCAGGGTGCGCTCCAAGCCAGCGGCGTGGACTCCTCAATCAGCAAGACCATCAATCTGCCTTCGTCGGCCAGCAAGGAGGATGTGCGCGAGTCCTATCTGCTCGGTTTCGAGCTGGGCTGCAAGGGCCTGACCGTCTATCGCGACGGCTCGCGGGACGGCCAGGTTCTCAGCACCGCCGCTTCGGCGGCCAAACAGCAGCAGACCGCCGTGGTTTCCACGCAGGGCGATGTGCAGAAAAAAGAGCTGCCCGACGTGCTGGATGCCAAGCGCTACCGGCTCAAAGACGCGGACGGCAATGCGGTCTACATCATTGTCTGCTTTGATGAGACAGAAAACCCGATGGAGGTCTTCGCCAAATTTCCATTTGACAACCGGCTGGATCTGAAGGATAAGTCAACCATGTGGACCACCACCTGCCGACTGGTCTCGCTCGCCCTGCGCTATCAGATTCCGATGGAGGAGATCATCCGTCAGCTGGACCGCTCCAGCGGCCACATGTTCGACCTGCCCGCCCAGCTCGGCAGGCTGCTGAAATCCTTCATGGCCGGGACGCAGAAGGGCTTCACCTCATCCTGCCCGGAATGCCCCGGCACCTTGGTCTTTGCTGAAGGCTGCGAGGTCTGCCGGGACTGCGGCTATTCGCGCTGCTCGTAATGAAAAGGAGAAATCAGATGATGACAAAGACAGCCCTGCGGATTGCCGCGCTGCTTTTGGCCGCCGCTCCGGCGTGGAGCGCAGGGCTGGTGACGGTTGAGGATGGCCTGCTGACCATGAAGGCCCGGAACATGCCGCTGCGGGAAATTTTGCAGCAGATCGCAAGTCAGGCTGAGGTGGAGATTGTTGTTCAAGGCGGAGCGGAGCAGACGGTTTCCGCTGATTTCAGCCGCACCGAGCTGGAAGATGCCCTGCGGCGGCTGACTCAAGATTTCAACAGCGTTTTCCTCTATGGCCCGAAGCGGATGAAAAAGGCTCTGCTGTACGCCAAAAATGCGCCTGCCGGCGGCAGGGCCGAGGGACAGCAGCAGGAGATTTTCCGCCCCGGCGGCACGGTTGCCGCCGCTCCTTCCCAGCCAAAAATCACGCCGGAACGCCAGGCGATGTCTCCTCCTCCGTCTGAGGAGCATGACGGAGCAGAGCCGGAATCTCTTGCCGAGCTGATGAAAAGCGACGATCCGGCCTTGCGCGAGGAGGCGGTTGGGATGCTTGCTGATTTGGAGGACGGCGGCGGTGTCAGCCAGCTTGCGGAAATGCTTCTGCATGATGAGGACAGCGGCGTGAGGCTGCTGACCGCCGAAGTTCTGAGCGGTTTGGATGACCGCAGAGCTGTTGCGGCGCTGGGAAAGGCGTTGGAGGATAAAAACGCCGAAGTGAGGAATATGGCTGTCTATGCGCTGGGCCAGATCGGCGGCGCGGAGGCGGTCGCTTTGATTAAAAAAGCGCAGAAGGACAAAAACCAGGAAGTCCGGCAGGCGGCGGCGGATGCGCTGGAAATGGCGGCTGAAGTCAGCGGTGGTGAATGATGAGCAAGTCGCGGCTATTTTTCCTTTGACAGCCGCCCAGCTTTACAGGATGATGAAAAAATACGCCGCTGCCTCTCCGGCGGCGGCCTGCCTTTCTTTTCGCCGTGCTTATGAGCAAAATCAGCCGCAACCAGATCTGCCCCTGCCGGTCAGGAAAAAAATACAAGCACTGCTGCCTGCCGCTGGTGCAGGCCGGTCTGCCGGCCGCGCCGGTCCGGCAGGAAAAAATTTCGCTGCTCGGAGAAGTGGCGAAACTTCAGCGCGCTGTCCAGCAGCGGCAGGAAATCTGCCGGACGCTGGGTGTGTTCATCTTTTTCAGCACTCAAGACGGCGATGCCTGGGTGCTGGAGACCACGGAGCGGGATGCCTTTCAAGCCGCAGCCGCTGGCCAGCCGCTGCCGCCGCCAGTTCAGGAGCAGCTTGACATAATTGAAGTTGACTGGAGTCACGCTTTTGCCCTGCGCGACCGCTGCTTGGTGCTGACGAATCACGCCGACGGCGTGGAAAAAGTGCTGACGGCGGCTCCGGCTGAGCAGATCAGCGCGGCGGTCCGCCGCATCAGCAGGCAATATCCAGCGGAGCTGCTCAGGCAGGTGCATCTGCGGCAGAGCTGACAGTGCCGCCCGTCCCCGGCAGCTGCTTCTGATGGATGGCATCAGTAATGAATTCAAGCAGTTTTTTGCCATTTTCCCAAAGACTTCTGGCCTTGATCTGACCGACCCGCCGCTTGCGCCGCTGATTTTCTTCGCAGAAACCTTCTTGAAATTCATAAAAAAAGTGGGTATAAGAAGGGGAGTACAATTTATTGTACTCTTTGACGGCTTATCCTGCGCCGTCAGCCCTTCATCTGGACCGGAGCGGAATGATCTCACGCATCGTGCATCTGGCGGCTCTGCACTGCCGCTGTCGGCAAGACAAGCTGAACATGCGGCTGTCCATCAAGAGGACCGTCCAAAAAAACAAGAAGCTGATCATCTGCCTCAGCCTGATTGTCCTCGCTGTTGACACGGCGTTTCTCGCCATGAGCTTCATATCGCTGCAAGAAACCCTCTTCGCCACCCTGCTGCAAAAGGCGGAGCGGCACGAGGAGGAGTTCAAGCTCAATTTGAAGATGGTCTACAGCAGCATGCTGCAAATGTCCAGCCTGATCAGCAGCAACAGCAATGTGCGTCAAGCTCTTCTGCAGGAGCGGAGCGCGGCTGTCCCGCTGCGTCCGCAGAACGAAAACGGGAAAGAGGGGCAGGGCGGAACGCTGAGAAAAACGTATCAATTTGGTTCGGTCGAGGACAGGCCGCAGCTGCTTTCCGACAACATGCAAAGCTACACTTGGCTGCACGGAGTGTCACCGGTCTGGGCTGTGGACCCGGCGAGCAAGGAAAAGGTCTATGTCGGCGCGCTTGACATCAGCACCTCATTCCGGCAGATCGTGCCGCTCTATTCCAAACTGTTCCGGGTTGAAGCCGCCGTTCTGCTGCACAAAGACTATGTCAGAAGCCGGATGTGGAATCCGCAGACAAAATCATATTTTGAGCAGCATCCGGAGGCGAATCATTATGTGGAGGCAGTCAGCTCGCCGGAATCCATGAATTTGCTGCGGCAGATTCTGCCGAAAATTTTTGTCCGCAGCGATTACAAACTGGACCGGATCGAGATGGTGCATCAGGACAACATCTATTATTCGGTGTATTACTTTCCGCTGCCGGACGCGCAGGAAGACACGCTGCTCACCGCTCCGGCAGGCTTCATGCTGATATGGGAAAATGTCTCTGAGCAGGTCGGTCACGCCGCCTTCAACTTTTTCGTCAACATCATGCAGGCTGCGGCCGCTTTTGTGCTGATCGAAATTGGCCTGCTCTGGATGCTCAACCGGGAAACCCGGCTTTCGGCTGCTGAGCAGTGCGCGGCGGTGGATGAGCTGACCGGCCTCTTCAACCGCCGCTACTTTGACGAGCTGCTCGACAATGAGCTGCATCGGGCCGTCAAAAGCCCAAACACGCCTCTGTCGCTGATTGTTTGCGATGTCGATTATTTCAAACGCTACAACGACACGTACGGCCACAAGTCCGGCGACGACTGCCTGCGCAAAATCGCTGACTCGCTGCGGCTTCAGGCCCGCCGCAGCAGCGACTGCGTGGCCCGCTACGGCGGCGAGGAGTTTGTGATCGTCCTGCCGCGCACCGATCTGCACGCGGCGGCGGACATCGCCGAGGCGGCCCGCAAGGCGGTGCAGGATCTCGCCATTCCCCACGCCAGCTCCGAGGTCATGCCGGTGGTCACGATCACCCTCGGCGTGGCCTGCACGTCATTTCTTCCCGACTATGAAAGTCTGTTCGAGGCGGCGGACCGCAATCTCTATTTGGCCAAAAACAATGGCCGCAACCGGGTCGAACCGGTCAAGGTCGCCATTCCGCCGCGCAGGCTGCCTGTCCTCTGAGCGGTCAGAGGAGGAAGAGTATCGCCAGTCCCAGCACAGCGCAGTATCCGGCGAAAACATGGAGGGAATGCCTGCTCAGGTAGCTGATCAGCCAGCGGATGGCGATGTAGCCGGAGATCATCGCGGTAAGGAAGCCGACCAGCAGCGGCGGCAGGAACTCGCTGACATTGTGCAGGCCGAGGAGATCCTTGACCGCCAGCACCCCGGCCCCGATCATCACCGGCACGGACATCAGGAAGGAGAAGCGGGCGGCTGAGGGCCGGTCGAGATGCCGGGTCATGCCGCCTGCTAAGGTCGCGCCGGAGCGGGACACGCCGGGCAGCAGAGCCAGCGCCTGCGAAAAGCCGATCCAGAGGCTGTCTTTCCAGCCGATCTCCTTCAGCGTGCGGCTGCGGCGGCCCGTCAGCTCGGCAATAAGCAGCAGCCCGGCAGTGCAGAGCAGAAACACGCCGGTCATTTTCGGGCTGGCAAAGGCCTGCTCGACCAGATCCTTGCAGAGCAGGCCGATGACCACCGCAGGCAGGGTGGCAAGAATCAGCCACCAGCCCATGCGGGCATCTGCCTCGGCAAAAGGCTGCCGCCGGGCCAGGCCGCGCAGGAAGGCTGTCGTGATCGCGGTCAAATCCTGCCGGTAATAAACCAGCACGGCCACCAAAGTGCCCATCTGCACCAGCACATCAAAGACAAAAGCCTGTTCTTTTGGGAAATGCCAGCCGAGCAGATGCGGCACCAGCACTAAATGGCCGGAGCTGGACACAGGGATGAACTCGGTCAGGCCTTGGACAAGGCCAAGGACAAAGGCTTGCAGCAACGTCATAGCGGCTCCTGAAAAAGGGGATTGGAAAAGCAAGTCGGGGCCAGTCTATGGAAATTTCAGCAGATGGTCAAGCGATGAAATCGGGAAGGGCTTGACGGCGGCCCGGCGATGTGCGAAAATCCGCCATGCCTGACACCCTCGCCCATTTCGGCGTGCAGATCATCGCCAGCAAAGCCCTGTTCCGGGATGCGGATGCCCGTTGGATCGGCCTCGGCTGCCTGCTGCCTGATCTGCCTTGGATTTTTCAGCGGGCCGCGCTGGCCTTGGGCTGGGCCGATCCAGTCGGCCTGCGCCTCTATGCGGTCATTCAGTCCAGCCTCTTCTTCAGCCTGCTGCTGGCCGCCGCCCTCAGTCTGCAAGCCGCGCAGAGCCGCCGCATCTTCCTCCTGCTGGCGTGGAACTGCCTGCTTCATCTGCTGCTCGATCCGCTGGAAATCAAATGGGGCAACGGCAGCCTGCTCTTCGCGCCTTTTTCTTGGCAGCTGACTAACTTCGCTCTGTTCTGGCCGGAAGAGCTGCCGTCCCGTCTGCTTGCGCTGCTGGGCCTGCTGCTCTTTCCTGCCGCAGCTTGGCTGGACCGGCAGCGGGAAATCCATTTCATCCGCAGCAAAGAGCGGCAGGGAGCGAGCTTTCTGCTTCTGCTGGTCTATCTGCTCTTGCCTTGCGCCCTGTTCAGCGGCCCGCTGGCGGCGGACAATCACTTTGCCGCCACCCTGCTGGCCAAAAACCGCAGCGGCAGCTGGATTGAATTCGACCGCAGGCCGTATCAGGCCGAGGAACAGAGCATCGTCGCTTATTCCGGCGAGACGATCCGGCTGATCGTTCCTTTCGGCAGCCTGCCCGCGCAGGATGACGGCACGCTCTCCGGGCGGGGCCGCTTCCTCAATCACAGCGAGGTGCTGCTGGCGGAATGGCATCTCCACCGCAGCCGCAGCGGGCGCGACCTGCGCTCGCAGATTGGAATTTTTTTGCTCATCGCTGTCTGGTCAGTTGCGATTCGCGCAAAACGTATTACTATACGCAGGCCCTGCTGAAAGGGCCGCTCGTCCCTGCACTCTTCAACACTGCGCCGCCATGACCCGCTTGCTCCGCTCCGCCGTCCTGCTCTGCCTTGTCAGCTTTCCCGCCCTTGCCGCCGCCGCGCCGGGGCCTGCCGCCAGAGCGGCGAAACATCCGCCGCAGGCCAAGTCTGCGAACAAGCTGAAAGCACTGCCGGTGACGGTTGCGCTGCCGGAATCCGCCCTGTTTCAGACCCTGAGCAGCCTGCTGCCCCTGCCGCTTGAACACCGCGCGGGCCAGCAGCTCCAAGGCAGCGTCACGGTTGACTCCATCAGCAGCCTGACTGTGGACAAAGGGCGGATCATCGTCAGCGGCCTGCTCTCAGGCCGCAACATGAGCATGAACGCCGATGTCGGCGGGCAGAGCATCCAAATCCGGCTCGGCAGCCTGAGTCTGCCGACAGTCTGCGAGCTGACTGTGCGCTTCGATTCGGCCAAGCAGCAGCTGCTGCTCACGCCCCGCTTTCAGCGTTCGGCTCAGGGCAACGGCGACGCGGATGAGCCGCTGCTGGCCCTGCTCAACAGTCTGAGCAAGCAGTACGAGGTGCCGCTGCGCAACTTCATGCCGATCAACAGCGAGATCGGCTCCGCCAAAGTGCATCTGCGCATGGAGCCGCTCGACATCCGGGCTGAGGACGGCGCGGTGACCCTGCGGCTGCGGCCTGTGGCCGGAAAGAGGCCCTGAGAGCCGCCCGCTCATTTTTTTTAATCTTTTTCAGGAGAACGCGTATGGCTGACAACTGCATTTTTTGCAAGATCGTCCGAGGGGAGATTCCTGCGGCCAAGCTCTATGAGGACGAGGAGCTGCTGGCGTTCCGGGACATCAGTCCCGCCGCGCCGCTGCATTTTCTTGTCATTCCCAAGAAGCACATCAGCGGGCCTGCCGCCGTGACCGCCGAAGACGAGCGACTGATCGGCAGGATGCTGCGCATCGGCAGCGAGACCGCGAAGAAGGAAGGCATCGAGGACTTCCGGGTGGTCTTCAACAACGGGGCGCAGGCCGGGCAGACCGTGTTTCACATCCACATGCACATTCTCGGCGGACGCGACCTGAACTGGCCGCCAGGCTGAACCGGGCAGACCTCTTGCGCAAACCAGCAGCGTTTAGTGTTCATGACACAACTGCTTTCCCTCACCATCAAGGTCTGGCGGCAGGCTGGGCCTGACCGTGCGGGCGCATTTGAGATTTGCCGTCTGCATGGCCTCAGCCCGGACATGTCCTTCCCGGAGCTGCTCGATGTCCTCAACGCCCAGCTGACGCGGGAAGGCCGCGAGCCGGTGGCCTTTGACAGCGACTGCCGCGAAGGCATCTGCGGCGCTTGCGGGGCTGTGATCGACGGCCTGCCGCACGGGCCGGAACGCGGCGGCACGCTCTGCCAGCTGCACCTGCGCCATTTCAAGGACGGCCAGACCATCACGGTGGAGCCGCTGCGGGCGAGAGCCTTCCCGGTTGTGAAAGATTTGGTCGTTGACCGCTCCGCCTTTGACCGGATCATCCAGGCAGGCGGCTTTGTCTCGGTCAACACCGGCTCCGCGCCGGAGGCCAACACCCTGCCGGTGCCGCAGAATATTGCCGAGCAGGCGATGGACGCGGCGGCCTGCATCGGCTGCGGCGCCTGCGTCGCAGCCTGCCCGAACGCGGCGGCCATGCTCTTTGTCTCGGCGAAGATTTCTCAGCTCGCCCTGCTGCCGCAAGGCCAGGCGGAGCGCGCACGCCGCGCTCTGGCGATGGTCGCGGCAATGGACAAGGAAGGCTTCGGCGGCTGTGGCAATCACCGCGAATGCGAACAAATCTGCCCGAAAGGCATCTCCATCCGCAGCATCGCCCGGCTGAACCGGGAATGCCTGCGCGCGGCGGCAGGCGGGGAGGAGTGAAGTCCGTCCGCAGCCTTCAACCCCATTTCAGAGAGGTCACATTCATGCAGCAGGCTGAAGTCCGTTTCATCGGCGTGGTTCATTGCGACATCCTCCGCCCGGAGGACGCGCCCGCCTTTTACGATCAATCTGAGCGCGGCGGCGTGCTGGAAATTTTCCCCGAATACCAAGACGGGCTGGCTGGCATCGCCGCCGGGCAGACTGTCACCGCCCTGTTCTGGCTCCACCTCGCCGACCGCAGCACGCTCAAGGTCTATCCGCGCGGCGACAAAACCAAAGGCCTGCATGGCGTGTTCGCCACCCGCAGCCCGATGCGGCCCAATCCCATCGCGGTTTCCGAGCTGAAGGTGCTGGCCGTGGACGGTCGCAGGCTGGAAGTCTCCGGTCTGGACATCATCAACGGCACTCCTGTCCTCGACCTCAAAAAGCGGATGAAACATTGACGGCGACCGCGCTTCCCGCTTGCTTTTCCATCTGACCGCAGTACAATTCCGGCACATTTCCGTTCTTGCAGCAGCAACAGATATTTTTCAAATTCAAAGGAGAACGCAGCAATGAAGCCCAGAGTCCTCGCGCCCGCAGCAGCAGTCCTGCTCATCAGCCTCTCCGCCGCCGCTCAGGCTCATCAAATGCCCGAAGGTGCCGCGCCGCTGGAGAAGTCCGAGCAGTGCGCCGCCTGCCACCCGGAAATTTACAAAGAATGGCAGGAGTCCTACCACGCCAAGTCCTCGGTGCATGAGGACTCCGCGCATAAGGCGGTGCATCAGGCCTTCAGCAAGTTCCTAACGGATCAGGGCAAAAAGCCGAATTACCACTGTGCCAACTGCCATGCGCCGATGTCTGACAATCTGAAGGAGCTGATGAGCGGCGAGGCTGAGCCGGACAGCGGCAACTGGACGCAGACGGACGGAGTCGGCTGCGCCTTCTGCCACCGCATCGAGGCGGTCAGCAAGGGCAAGAGCTTTGATCAGTATCAGCTGAACAAGGACGGTGCCTACCACACCAGCCGTCTGGCCAGCGGCAAGGCACCGCATCCCGCCGGGCAGTCGCCGCTTTTCGCTGACGGCAAAGCCTGCATGGGCTGCCACAGCCAGTATGTCAACCCGCATGAGGTGCCGGTCTGCGCCATGACCGAGGAGGGAACAGGCAACTGCGTGACCTGCCACATGCCGCAGGCCGACGGCCCGCCAGCGGTCGGTTCGGCGGCCAAAACGCACATTTCGCACCGGATGCCGGGCGGCCATGATTTAGACATGCTGCAAAAGGCGGCGGCGCTGGACGTGCGGATTGAGACCGCAGGCAAGGAGCGTTCCGTGGTGGTCGAGGTGAAAAACACCACCGAGCACACCTTCCCCTCCACCAACCCGATGCGGATGGCCTTTGTCAAAGTGCGGGCCAAGGACAAGGGCGGCGCGGTGATCTGGGAGAATTTCAAGGAGGATCCGCTCAAAGAGGACAAGCAGGCGGTCTTTTTCCGGGCCTTCCGGGCGGGCGAGCGGGTCGGCGTGCCGACGTGGGAGGCGGAAAGTCTGGCCTTTGACACCCGGCTGAAGACCGGCGAGACCCGCCGCCTCAGCTATCCGATCTACAGCCCGGAGATCAGCGAGGTGGAGGCGGAGGTCATTTATCTGCTTTTCCCGCCCAAGGCTCTGGACGGCTTCAACATTCCCAAAGACGGGGTGAACGACAAACGCTATTCGGTGGCGAAGAAGACCGTGACGCTCTGAGGCGGGAGAACCGGCTGGCCGCAGCGGCCAGCCGGGGGAGGAGTCAGGCGGGCCTTCTGGTTTTGCGCAGATAGGCGACCCAATAAATCGCGCCGACCTGCACCGCGCCGCCGATGATGTTGCCGGCGGTGGACATGATGATGTTGGTGACCGAGCCGAAGCAGGAGACCAGACTGTTGTTGTCGAGAATCAGGCCGTAGGGCAGGAAGAACCAGTTGGCGATGGAATGCTCGAAGCCGATGGCGACAAAGGCGGAGACCGGCAGAAAGATGGCCATAATTTTGTCCATCACGCTGCGACCGCCCATGGCCAGCCAGACAGCGAGACAGACCAGCGCGTTGCAGAACATGCCGCGCAGGAAGGCCTCGCAGAGGGTCAGATTGGATTTGGCGGCGGCGATCTGCACCGCTGTTGCGCCCACCGCGCCATCGTTGATGTCAGCGACCCCGGCCAAAACCACCAGCACCACCGTGGCCAGCGCGCCGACCACATTGCCAATGTACGAAAGCGTCCAGTTCCGCAGCACGCTGCTCGCGCGGATCTGACCGCTGGCCCAAGCCATGGTCAGCAGGTTGTTGCCGGTGAACAGCTCGGCGCCGCCCACCACCACCAGCACCAGGCCGAGGCTGAAGCTCAGGCCGCCGAGCAGGCGGGTCGGGCCGAAGCCGAGGCGGGAGTCCGTGACCACCACGGTGAAAAAGAGCGAGCCAAGGGCGATGAAGGCCCCGGCCAGCATGGCCAGCACCAGCAAGGTGAGGGTGTCGGCATTGGCCTTCCGCACCCCCATGCTTTCAACCTTGCGGGCGATGTCGTCCGGCGAGTAGGCATCGCCATAGTTCTGCGCGGTTTCCATCAACTCTCCTCCTTGTTTTTGCTTGATGTCGGGCCGACAGACGGCCATGTTCATTTGGGATGATAGGCCAATTCAGTCGTAATGATACCTCAGGCGGCGGCAAAGAGGAAGCGATAGCGGAGAAAATCCTTCCTGCTTCCGCTCTGGAGGCGCCGTGCGCCGCAGAGCAGAAGCAGGACCGCAGCCTGATGCGGCTGGCCTTGGCCTACGCCGCCCAGGCCGCCGCGCTTGATGAAGTGCCAGTGGGCGCGGTCATCGTCAGCCCGGAGGGCAGGCTGCTGGCCGGAACGGGCAACTGCTGCATCGCCGCCAATGATCCCACCGGCCATGCGGAAATCCGCGCGCTGCGGGCGGCGGCGGAGAAAGTCGGCAACTACCGCCTGCCCGGCTCCACCCTCTACGTGACGCTGGAGCCGTGTCCGATGTGCGCCTCGGCGCTGCTCCTCGCCCGCGTCAGCCGGATCGTCTTCGGCGCGGCGGATCCGAAAAGCGGCGGCATTCAATCGGTGTACCGCATCGGCGGCGACGGCTGCCTGAACCACCGCTTCAGCGTCACCGGCGGGGTGCGGGCCGAGGAGTGCGGCGGCATTCTCCGGGAATTTTTCCGGCGGCGGCGCAAAAAGAACCGCGACGCTATTTTTAGCTTGTTAAAAAATTGAACTCGGTTTAAATAGATGTGCAAGCAGCGTTGCCGCAAGGCGGCTGCGGAAGGTGAGAGCAGCTTTGTCCCGACTGTTGCTTTTCACAGCTCAGGAGAGGTGACCGAGTGGCTTAAGGTGCACGCCTGGAACGCGTGTGCACGCAAGTGCCGTGAGTTCGAATCTCACCCTCTCCGCCAATTTGATAAGCGACCCCAAGTTTGACAGCCGGGTCCTGCACAATAAGAAATCGTGAACCCCGTCAGATCCGGAAGGAAGCAGCGGCAGCGACCCGTCTTATGTGTTGCAGGAGTGCCCGGCTGTCTTTTTTTTATTTTTTCCATGCCGTGATGAAGTCTTTTCTTCTGCCCCTGCTTCTGCTCCTGACCTTCGTCGGCTGCGAGAACATTGACACCCGGCTGGTAGTGGAGGCTGGTCTGGACGCAGTGACCGCCGCCACCCTCAGCGACGAGCAGGTGCGGCTCTACGCCAGTCAGGCCGCCGAGCAGGCGGACAGCGCGAATCAGCTCGCGCCGCTGGACAGTCCCGAAGTCAAGCGGCTGGCCGCGTTGCTCAACGGCCCGCTGCGGGCGGACGGCCAAAGCTATGATGTGCAGATTTACCTGACCGACGAGATCAATGCCTTTGCCATGGCGGACGGCTCCATCCGTCTCTACAGCGGCCTGATGGAGATGATGGACGATCAGGAGCTGCTCTTTGTCATCGGCCATGAGATGGGCCATGTCGCCCGCAAGCACATCCGCAAGAAGCTGATGCTCGCCTACGCGGCCAGCGCGGTGCGCAAAGGCGTGGCCGCGCAGCAGGACGGCACGGCGGGCGAGCTGGCCCGCTCGGCTTTGGGCGATTTTGCCGAAGTCCTGCTCAACGCCCAGTTCTCCCAGCAGGAGGAGCGCGAGGCCGACGACTACGGTCTGGCCTTCATCCAAAGCCGGGGGCAGGACGGCGAGGCGGCGGTCATGGCCCTGCGCAAGCTGGCCGCGCTGGGAGCCAGCCATCATTTTCTCTCCAGTCACCCGGCCCCGGAAAAACGGGCCAGCCGCCTGCGCGACCGCTTGGACGGCAAGGCGGTGGATGAAGAGCCAAGCGGTCTGGCAGCGGTCTGGATTTGGCTGAAAGACAAGCTGGCCCTCTTGGTCGGCTTGCTGCTGACGCAGCTACAACAGTAAAATGCGCCGGAGGAAATTATGAACTGGGTCGGTATGATCAGCAATCCGCTGCTGCAAAGTCGTCCGTGCAAGATGGAGTCTGAGGTTTGATTATGCCCTACAGCGATTTCACCTTGAAGAAAGCCAAAGAGCAGCTTGGCATAAAGGTGGTGGAAGATCAGGATTTATTCGCTTCTGTCCCGGAGATTTCCATCAGTGAATATCTGTCGGCAACACTGAAATACAACGTTCCTGTGGCTTTGGCTGTCGGCACGGAGAAGATACGTTCCGAGCTGATTATTGCCAATGTTCTGCTGGACGTGCGGCGGCTGATGGATGATCAGATCAGTTTATTTTCCGGGGTCAATCTCGATATTGACAAGCAGAAGGAGCTGAATGGCTTTTGTGATTTTGTCATCAGCAAGTCGCCGGAGCAGTATTATCTGAATGCGCCGCTTGTCGCCATTGTTGCGGCGAAGAATGAATACATAGGCGGCGGTTTAGGCCAGTGCATCGCCGAGATGTTTGCGGCGCAGATTTTCAATGCGCAGGAAGGACGGCCTCTGCCAAAGGCCTACGGCGCGGTGACAACGGGGAATGCTTGGAAATTCTTGAAATATGAGAATGGCGCGGCATACATTGACCTGCCGGAATATCATATAGCCAATCCGGGCAAGATTGTCGGCATTCTCGCGGCGATGGTCAGACTGGAGGCGTAAGGAGCCAGAGAGCAAGAGCGTATGGTATTTATCTCGCTCTTGCAGGAAAAAATCACGAGGCTGATGTTTTATCGCAGAGGCTTGCGTTAAAGTTGCAGGCTGTTGATTTTTAATCGCAGGCGCTGGAAGCAAGGAATCGTGGCCTTGCGATAAAAAATCAGAGGCCCGCAGGAAAGAATCTGCGTCGCGCAGGAAAACTTACGCCCGCCGATTTTTAATATCGGGCGGCGGATGGAAAAAATCAGGAGGCTGTGATTTCGGTGACGGGGATGAGGAGCAAGATTGCTGAACTGGCAACAGCGGGCGGCGAGCTGGACGCAGCAGGCCGAAGAAGAAGGATAAGCCGGTGGAGCGAGACAGCTCGGCAACTTGGCAGAGGTTTAATTTTTTTATCCCTGCGTGAGTTAGGGGAGTGCTTCGCTCTCTTGAATTGACGTTACTGATTAAAGGTTTTCAATATGCCCGCAACAATCTTCTACTCGTGGCAGAGCGATTCAGACAAATCAGTCAATCGCAATTTCATTGAGGATGCACTCAAAAAAGCCATTCGGCAACTGAACCGCAATGAAGATGTTCTTTCGGCAATGCGTGATGAAGACAGCGTGGAGCTTGACAAAGACACGCAGGACGTTCCCGGCAGTCCTCCTATTGTTCAGACGATTCTGGAGAAAATATCCAACGCTGCGGTGTTCGTTCCTGATTTGACTATTGTCGGGAAATCTTCTTCTGATCGTCTATTGCCCAATCCGAACGTGCTGATTGAATACGGATGGGCTTTGAAATCTCTTGGACACGATCGCATCGTTTCTGTTGTCAATAAGGCGTTTTGGAATCCTGCGCCGGAGAACATGCCGTTTGACATACGACATATGCGCCACCCAATCACCTATCATCTTTCCGAAACAGACGGGCCGGAGCAAAAGAAGAAAGTCAAAGATGAACTCGCCAAGAAGTTGGAATATGCGCTCGCTCTTGTCTTTAATCAAATGCCATTAGAGGATGCAAATGCGTTCGTCGGTCAACTCGCAACGTTTAGCCCATCAGCATTCTGGGAGAAGGGCGAGACATTCAGTTTCAACAACAAGCGCATTTCGATACCTGATGTTCCAAGGATGTTCCTTCACCTCATTCCAAATAAACCGCTGACCTCGATTGAAACAAACACACAAGCATTAGAATTAATTAAGACTGCCAGCTTGCAACCAATGAACAACAGAGATGGATATCTCCAATATTGCAGGAATAAGTATGGATCATTTTCATTTTCCATAGAAAAAAAGCAGGTATATGAAAATGAAGCAGACCTGATAAGACGCTCTAAAACAGTTAGATGGCTATCTCAGCTATTTAAAACAGGGGAAATTTGGGGGGTTGATTGTTTCACACTGGATACTCTCAACAGAGATCAACTTTCTCCGTCAGGATACTTTCCAAGCGATTTTTTTGAGGATATCTTTGTTAATACACTCGATAGTTATCTGAAGTTTGCGCGTGAAAAACTTCAGATAACTCTCCCTCTGAAATTAATTGCTGGTGTTGACAATGTCAAAGATTTTAAAATGAAAATAAATTCAGGACGTAATAGTTATTGGTTTGAAGGAAATATTGTTGATGAACACCTCATCAAGAAAATAACAATTGACAACTACGACACGCCTCCTCGATTAATTCTTATGCCATTTTTCAAATACGTGTGGGAAGAATGCGGACTGACTCGCCCTGACAAGGAAAGTCTTGGTTAGCAGCGTAAATTCAATAGAACCTTGGCAGTTCACTTGATATTAGGAGAAAAAATATGGCTCTGTCAGAGATAGGCATCATAGAACGGCTTGATCAGGAAGACAAGGAGAAGGTTTCGTACTTTATTCGCCTGCTGCTGAACAAGTCAAAATATCAGCAATTAAAGAAAGAAGTTACAACTCGACGGGAAGAAATAAAATCTGGCGAGACAATATCGCATGAAGACCTGTGGAAACAGATGAATGTTTAAGATCATCTACGCGAAAAGCGTCTTCAAAGATTTGAGAAAGATCGCTGCTGATCAGCTTCCTGTCATCAAAGAAGGAATTGATGATCTTGATAAATTTCCTAATATTTCTCAATTAAAACATCTGAAAAATCACTCTGTCGCAGAGTATCGGCTGCGTGTGGGCAATTACAGAGTGCTTTTTGATGTCAACTGGGAGCAGAAGGAAATACACATTTTAAAGATAGGACATCGGCGAGATGTCTATTGATCAGAATTTTTCTATCCTCTGAACCGCCTTGTCCTACCTCGTCCTTGCCCGCAAATCCCGGCCTCAGAATTTCGCCCAAGTCGTCGGCCAGCAGCACATTGTCCGCACCCTCCAGAACGCCTTGCTGCGGAGCAGGGTACCGCACGCCTTGATCTTCAGCGGCGTGCGCGGCACCGGCAAGACCACCTTGGCCCGCATCATGGCCAAGGCCCTCAACTGCGAAAGCGGCCAGCCACCAGAGCCGTGCTGCGCCTGCCGCTCCTGCAAGGAGATCGCCGCTGGCAGCTCAGTTGATTTGCACGAGATTGACGGCGCATCCAACCGGGGCATTCAGGAAATCCGCGAACTAAAAGAGAATATCCGCTTCATGCCGGTCATGTCGCGCTTCAAGATCATCATCATTGACGAAGTGCACATGCTGACCACCGAGGCCTTCAATGCCCTGCTCAAGACCTTGGAGGAGCCGCCCAGCCACGTCTATTTCATGTTTGCCACCACTGAGCTGCACAAAGTGCCGGTGACGATCCTCTCCCGCTGCCAGCGCTACGAGCTGAAACGGGTGGCGAGCAAAGAGCTGGCCGCGCATTTCGCCCGCCTGGCGGAAAGCGAAGGCATCACGATGGAGCCAGCCGCCCTGAACATGGTGGTGCGGGCCGCTGGCGGTTCGGTGCGCGACGGCCTTAGCCTGCTCGATCAGCTCTTTTCGTATTGCGGCGAGCAGGTCACGGCTGCTGATGCCGCTGAAGTGCTGGGCATGGTCGGCGGCGATGTCATCGCCGGGACTGCCAAGGCTCTGCTGGCCCACGATCTCGCCGCTGCCTTGGAGCGGCTGGAGACCGTGACACGCTCCGGCATGGACCTCAAACGCTTCATCAACGAGCTGCTGGCTTGGTTCCGCAGTCTCGTGGTCTGCGCGGTGAGCAAGGATCCGGCCCAGCTCCTTGACCTGCCTGCGGACGAGCTGGCTCTGCTGCAAGAGACTGCCGCCAGCCATTCGGCTCAAACGCTTTTTCTGCTCTTCAACCTGCTCATGGACAGCTTGGAGAAGGCGGCGTGGTCGTCGCGGCCCCGCTTTGCCGTGGAGATGGCTTTCATCCGCGCGGTACAGGCGGAAGATGTCGTGCCAGTGACCGAGCTGCTGGGCCGCTTGGACAGCATCCTCGCCGGAACGCCGCTGCCGCAGGCAGCAGAGCCAGCCCCGCTCTACGAGAAAAAAAAAACTGTAGCTGCTGAAAGCAAGCCGCCGGAACCTGCGCCAGCACTGCCAGCGGAACCGCCGCCTGCTCCGCCCATGCCGGAAGAGCCGCCGCATCCGGCGGAGCAGCATCAGGCCGCGCAAAAAGCTGCGGCAGGCGGACGCGACATCCGCAAGGACTGGCCGGAATTCATCAAATCGGTCAAGAAGCCGTGGATCGCTTCGGCCTTGAGCAAGGCAGCCTCGGCCAATCTGGACAACGGCAAGCTGATTCTCAGCTACCATGATTCAGCGGAATGCAGCACGCTCAAAATTAAAGAGCAGTTAGCCGAGCTGACCGCGCTGGCCAGTGATTTTTTTCAGGAGAGCCTGCGCGTTGTCTTTGATGAGCCAAAAGCCTGTGGCCTGCCGACGGAATCCGGCGGCGCGGACGCGGTGCGCAAGGAGCGGCAGGCACTGGCCAACGATCCTCTGGTGCTGATGGCGGCGGAGATTTTCAACGGCCAAGTCAGCGACATCCGCATCGGAGCGCAGTACCGGAAACCGCTGGCAGCAGCTGAAGAGGCGGCTGACGAAAGCGATGAGGCGTAACCCCAAAAAAAGAGAGAGAAAATGAATTTGTCCGAGATGATGAAGCAGGCCAAGGAGTTTCAGGAGAAGATCGGCTCAGTGCAGTCGGATCTGGCTTCCAAGAGCGTCCTTGGTGCAGCGGGCGGCGGCATGGTTACTGCAAAGATGAACGGCAAGGGCGAGCTGATCGGCCTGACCATTGAAAAGGAGATCATCCGCCCGGAAGACGCAGAGATGCTGCAAGACCTGATCGTGGCCGCTGTGGCTGACGGCGCGCGCAAGGCCTCTGAGCTGGGCCGCAGCGAAATCTCCAAGCTCACCGGCGGCCTGAAGATTCCCGGCCTTTCATAATATTCTGCGGGGACGGATTTTTTCGCCCCCCGCAGAATCACCATCTATGGCACAGGCCATTTTTTCATGATGCATTGTCAAAGCTGCTCTGCTGTCAGATTGATCGACATCTGCGGGCTGCAAGCAACATTCCCTGTCCCTTTTGTTTTCAAAACCGCCTCCACGCAGTCCATGAATTGCAGCACGCAGGGCACCTTCAGCCGGTAGAAGACCTGTTTGCCGCGCTTCTCGTCCTCGACGATGCCAGCCTGTTTCAGCACGGCAAGATGCTTGGAGATGGTGGAGAAGTCAAAATCCATCGCCTTGACAAACTCGCAGACGCATTTTTCTCCGCCTGTGAGCTGCTCGGCCATCCACAGCCGGGTTGGGTGGGCAAGGGCCTTCAACACCGCAGCCTTGGCCGCGTACCGCGCTTTTTCCTGTTCGTTCATACGGATATGCTCCATTGATATTTGGCATGATTGCCGCCTGCCAAGCCCTGTAATGCAGGAAAAAAGCAAGGGAGGAACTGCACGACAAGGGCTGACTGCGGGATAAGCGGATCGTTGTCAGCGGCAAGAGACTCTTCGCACCAGCTCCACGGCCTCTTCCCGGCTGCTGATTTCGCCGTTGAGCTGGGCCTCGATGACCTGATTGAGAAGGGGACGGAAGCGCGGCCCAGGCTGAAGGCCCAGCTCCAGCAGATCCTGCCCGCTGATGAGCGGGCGGATATCGCGCAGGCTGGTGACGTAGCGCGAGACCGCCTGCTGAATGTGCTTCTTCCTTGCAATCACCATCAGACAGAGCAGGCCCTCGTTGTCCAAT
Organism: Candidatus Electronema sp. JC; assembly: GCF_048287365.2. Lineage (NCBI taxonomy): Bacteria > Pseudomonadati > Thermodesulfobacteriota > Desulfobulbia > Desulfobulbales > Desulfobulbaceae > Candidatus Electronema > Candidatus Electronema sp. JC. The sequence goes on from NZ_JBLWEM020000053.1 coordinate 21,528, forward strand.
TCGCGCAGCAGCCGACAGGTTTCGCTTGGCTTGAGGAAGGGGCGGCGGAGCATTTCTGCGGCAATCTGCTCGCTCTTCGTCTTGCGCTCAAGCAGGAGTCTGCGCAGGCGGGGCGGTGCTTCAAAGCGGTCGCAGAAGCGGCGCAGCTCTAATTCCCGCGAGCGGCTGAACAGGGCGAGCAGGCGCACCGTCCAGCACTCGCACTGCTTGTCCTTTTCCGGCAGATAGAGCAGGCGGAACCAGGCAATGGCCTTCTCCGCCTGGGTCATGAGGTGAACAAAGCGGCGGTCGATCTTCAAGTTCGGACGCAGGTCAGGCCAGAGCAGGGGGAAAAGGCCGAAGCCTTCCAGCCGCCGCAGGGCCGGGAGCGGGCTGTCTTCGGAGAGCAGCAGCTTGATCTCGTTGAAGAAGCGCAGGCCGCTGAACTTCTCCGGCGGGTGCATCTGCACTGCGCTGCGGATCAGCTTCTCGGCATGGCGGGCGATGCGGAAATCAAGGCGCTGCTCGAAGCGCACAGCCCGGAAGATGCGGGTCGGATCTTCGACAAAGCTGAGGTTGTGGAGGACGCGGAGCTGCCGCTCTTTCAGGTCATTCTGCGAGCTGAAGTAGTCTGCCAGCAGGCCGAAGCGGTCCGGGTTGAGATGCGCGGCCATGGCGTTGACCGTGAAGTCGCGGCGGAAGAGGTCGAGCTTGAGCGAGCTTTTCTCAACGACAGGCAGGGCCGCCGGTTCGGCATAGTATTCAAGGCGGGCCGTGGCCACATCGACCCGCTGGCCGTCAGGCAGGATGACCGTGGCCGTGGCGAACTTCTCGTGCGTGCGCACGGTTCCCTGCCTGCGTTCCGCAAAGGCTTGGGCAAAGAGGATGCCGTCGCCCTCAATCACCACATCAATGTCAAGGTTCCTTGTTTGCAGGAGCAGGTCGCGGACAAAGCCGCCGACCGCGTAGGCCCGCATTCCCATGCCCTGCGCGGTCTCGCCGATCTCCCGCAGCAGAAGAATGATCTCCCGGCCCAAGGTCTCAACCATCAGGCGGCTGATGTTGCGGCTGCGCTCCGCTGAAGGATGCTCCTCCTCGCGGAGCAGGCTGCGCGGCAGGCGGGCCGGATCGTGGGCGAGCAGGTTGAGCAGGTCGGTGCGGGTGATTACGCCGCAGAGAAACTCCTCCCCGTCCTCCTCACGGATGACCGGTGCCAGCCGCTGCCGCCGCTCAATGATCAGCTCCTGAATTTCGGCCTGGCCCGCGCTCTCAGTCAGCGTTGCCAGCTCAGTGCTCATGTAGTCGCTCACCGGCGCGCTGCCGAGCTGGTGGGCGATGCCCTTTTCCGCAATCCGGCGCGAGATCATCCCCAGCAGGCCCTTAGGCCGTCTGCGCTCGCTGTTGTCGCGCACCACCGGCAGCACAGTCAGATTGTAGCGCGTGAGCAGCTCGCTGGCCTCGCGCAGACTGACTTCCGGGCGGACGGTGATCACCGGCGAAGACATGATTTCGCCTGCCAAAGCCTTGGGCCGCACGCAGCGGTAGAGCAGTTGCAGCAGCTCCTCTTCGGCCTCGAAGATGGTCTTGTCGCTGATCACTGCTGAAGCCGCCGCCGCATGGCCGCCGCCGCCGAAGGCGCGGGCCACGTCCCCGGCGTTCACTTCCGGGATGCGGCTGCGGCAGATGAGGTAGAGGCGGTCGTCCATGCCGACCAAGGCGAAGACGGCATCAAGGTTTTCCATCACCATCATCCGTCGCACCAAGGCCGAGAAGTCGTCAGCGTAGTGCGGCAGATTGAGTCGGCTGACCGTGACTGCCACGGCATTGATGGTGTACACGGTCGAATTCTTCAGCAGCTGGCTGAGATGCGCGACCTGCTCCGCAGACAGCTCGCGGCTGACAAAGTGGTTGACCAGATCCAGCTTCGCCCCTTGCTCAATCAGCCAGGCGGCGGCGCGGAGATCAGCTGGCGTGGTGCCTGCGCAGAGGAAGGAGCCGGTGTCTTCATGAATGCCGATGCTCATCAGGGTGGCCTCGTCCGGCGTGAGGCTGATGCCGCCTTCCTGCAAAAGCCGGGCGAAGAGGGCGGCGGTCGAGCCGAGCAGCTCCACCACCTCGACCGTGCCGCGCAGGTCGCCGGGCGCGTCCGGGTGGTGGTCGTAGAGGTGAATCTCCAAGCCGGGATTGAGCAGGCATTCCTGCACCCGGTCAAGGCGGTCGGGCTGGCGCGTGTCCACCACGATCAGGCGGCGCACCGCGCTCAGGTCAAGCTCCTTCAGCTTCTTGAAGTCGTAGAGATGGCGGAGGTCGGCGGAGAGGTACTCGCCCAGCCGCCGTTCAGCAGCCCCGGCAAAGACCAAGGCCGCGCCCGGATAGAGCTTCCGCGCCGCGATCATCGAGGCGAGGCCGTCGAAATCGGCGTTGATGTGGGTGGTGATGAGGTCCATGCCGCCCAGTGTACCTGATTTGGCGGGATGGGGAAAGGGGCGGCAGAGGATGTTTCATGGCCTGATCAACTGGAGGGTACCCATCAGGCATTCTGGTGGGTACCCTTGAGAGTAACTGATGGGTACCCACTAACGTGTCTGATGGGTACCCTGTAGATTGCCTGATGGGATCCCTCCAGTGTCAAGACCCGGATGATTACACTCCGGCTTTTTAAACAATTCAGGATGAGTTTTCCTCCACTTGCTGAGAGCCTCCATCGGCGTGACATGACCGAGGTTTCTTTGAGGAATATTGGAGTTGTAGATATGAAGATACAGG